>JBDTJK010000240.1:0-6631 GCA_039935875.1 Casimicrobiaceae bacterium | reverse complement strand
ACCTCGGCAGCGTTGAACTGGCGAATCGCCGCGACCGCGCTCTGCGGTACCCGCACGGTGACGCGGAGATCGTGCAGCGAGGCCAGCGCGATCAGCGGTTGCGGCGTCGGCGGTCCCGCCTGCACCGCCTCGCCCACCTGCACGTAACGCCGGGTGATGATGCCGGCGTACGGCGCGCGCAATATCGTGTAGTCCAGCTGCTGGCCGATCTGGTTGAGCTGAGCCTGCGCCGATTGCAGCGCCGCTTGCGTGGCATCGCGTCGAGCGCGCTCCCGATCGAGTTGTGCCTTGGCGATGAAACCCGTTGCATAAATCGCCGCGAAGCGATCGTACGATGTGAGTGCCTCCGTATAGGTCGCCCGCGCCGCGGCAACCTGCGCCTGCGCAGCGCCGCGTGCCGATTTCTGCTCGACATCGCTGAAGCGCACCAGCACCGCATTCTTCGGCACTCTGTCATTGACGTCGTAGGGCAGCTCAACCACGCGTGCGTTGGTCTGTGCCGAGATCACCACTTGGTTCACAGCCTCGACCACGCCGTCCCACGTTTGTTCGGTCGGCAGTGCCTGCGCCTGCACCACACTCGATTCCAACGCCGGCGCTGGCATGTCCACAGTCTGTGGCGGCGTCTTGTCGCCACAGGCTGCAAGAACGGCCAGCGCGATCGACACCGCGAGCGCACGCACGGATTTCTTCGGCAATCGCATCGTCGCTACTTCGCCTCGTCGACCATGCGCACGGTCGCGTCCTCGACCTCGCGCGCGATTGCCGCAAGCGCGGGATCGTCCGACAGCATGCCGAGCATCGGCACCGGTTTGACCAGGCCGATGCGTGATTTTCCACTTTCGATGTAGACCGAAATGCGGCAAGGCAACGCCATGGTCATGCGCATGTCGGTGGCCAGCACCGCGGCTGCCTGGTGCAGGCTGCACATCTCCAACACCTTGCACTCCTCGGCGAACTCGATGCCTTTGCCACGCAACGTGGTGCCGAGACCATGGACATGCAGCATGCCGAACTCGTGATGCCTGACCGCGGCGTCCAGATCGGCGGCGGCCTGTTCGAAAGTCTTCTTCGTTTCGACGATGTAGTACATGTCGCGACTCAATGCGTGATTCATGACGGAAATGCGCAACCTGGTTTGAGACCGAGCTTGCGCAGGAGCATCGCCAGCGGGCAGAATCCGGTGAAGGCGGACTGGAACAGGTTGAAACCCACGAAGGCAGCCAGCCACAGCCACATGGGCGAGACGAAGTGCGCCAGGCACAGGCTGATCAGGATCACTGCGCCGGCGAAGGCCATTACCGTGCGTTCTATGCTCATGCGATTCGCCTTTGATGATGGGATGGGTTGTGGCGCAACTCGCGCAGGGCCGCGCCAATGACGACCGGTCCTGGCGCCTCGAGGAATTCCTGTTAAGCCTGCCACGCGGTGGCCGCACGCGACGTCGTGCATGCCGATTGAGCGTGACCATCACGAAGATTGGCCGTCCGTCGACGGCGAGGTTGCCTTGGTGTGCGCTACCCAATGCTGCGTTGCGTTCATTAGCGGCCATCTTGCCGCCACACCTGCACCAGGAACAACGATTTTTTCCATGTCAGAGCCTGCGGGTGGAATTCCAGGATGCCCGACCCGGGCATCCACGTGCTTGGGACACGTCAGCCACACTAACTTAAGGTCATTCTACATTAACTATAGCTTAATTAGCAATTCAAGGTAAACTGGGCTGGCCCGGCGCCTTTCAAAGCCGGAGCGAACGAAGGACACGCCAGATGCGCATGCTAGCCAGTGTTGACCTGACCTCCGTGA
Organism: Casimicrobiaceae bacterium; assembly: GCA_039935875.1. GTDB lineage: Bacteria > Pseudomonadota > Gammaproteobacteria > Burkholderiales > Casimicrobiaceae > VBCG01. The sequence continues at coordinate 4,825 of JBDTJK010000240.1, read as the reverse complement.
GCGCGCGCGCGGAGGACGCGTCGAGATTGCTCAAGACCTTGGGCAACGCACAACGCCTGCGCGTGTTGTGCCTGCTGGTGCGCGGCGAGAGGTCGGTCGGCCAGATCAATGAGTGCCTGCCTGAACTCAGTCAGTCGGCATTGTCGCAACACCTCGCCAAGCTGCGCGATGAAGGCGTCGTGCGCACCCGACGCGAAGCGCAAACGATCTGGTACGAACTGCCCGAAGGCCCCGCCCAGTCCATCATCGCGACGCTCTACGACACCTACTGCGCGCGCGCAACCAGTGGCGGACACGCTGCGAAGTCACCGAGGCAGCGTTCGGTGGCACCTGGGCGTCGGCGCACTGCCCGTTGATTCACGCGGATACGTTCACTTTCGCTCAGTTTTCTGCGAGCACGAGGCTTGCGTGGGTCCCACCGAAACCGAAGTCACGTGGGCATCGGACCCACTCCGATCGGTGGCGGCGCCAGGTTGCAAATGCGCGTGAACAGGCCTTCGAATTCCGCACCCACTTCGACACCGAACAACGGGTCGCTGTGCCCGAGAAACGCCTGGTCGATCGAGTCCCAGTCTTCGTCGGACAAATGCGCCTCGGCCAGAGGAAGGACTTGCGTTTCCTCTGCACGCATGTGATTCCAGTGAAATTCCGCGTACTCCTCCACTGCCGCGGCGAAAGCGTCGATTTTCTTCGTTCCCCCATGCTGATAGCGCGCCAGCGCCTGCTCCAGCGCGCGAATCTTGCGAGCACCTTCCTCGTGCTCCGCCTCCAGGCGATCGAGCAGCGGGGCGGAATCCGGATGTCGCGTGCGCAGCGCCCGAAACAGGTATTTGTCTTCCTTGGGATGGTGGAAGCGCTCGGGAAACGCGTCGATGTAATAGATCATCGCGCCGAAAAGTTCGAAATTCGGCTGCGCGCCGTGATCACGGATCTCGCGAACCAGATGGCGCATGCCGTGCAGCACCGCCGCAATCAGGCGATGCTCGATGCCGATGATGCCGATTGCCTTCATGTCCGCCATATGGCCTCCTGACCTGCACCGGGCAGGATGTACTCGATCGATCCTAATGCGCCGGTGATCGAATGCCTTGATATGAATCAATCGCTGACCGGGTGAAGGTGGTCAAATAGGGTCGCGCGGCGGCATGCGAAGAACGGTCGATATCCTGGAACGGGAGATGTCACTCGGGCGCGCGGACCCAGGCGCACAATCGCAACCATGAGCGAGTCACGCAATTTGGACCCAGCATCTCCTGGAATCAGGAAGTTCGCAGCACTTGCAGACCTGTCGCCAACCTATTTCGCCTTGGTCATGGCAACCGGTGTCGTGTCGCTGGCTGCGCACCAGCAGGGACTGGAAGCCACCGCCAACGCATTGTTCGGGCTCAACGTCGTCGCGTGGCTGCTGATCGGATGCCTTTACGTGTTGCGCATGTTGCGTCATCCGCGCCGCTTCTTCGCCGACATGGTCGATCATCTGCGTGGTCCGGGGTATTTCACCTCGGTTGCGGGGACCGCCGTGCTGGGTGCCCAGTTCGTGATCCTCGGCGGCTACGATCGGATGGCCACGATCCTTTGGTTGCTGGCGCTGTTGCTATGGACAGGCTTGACCTACACGATCTTCGCGGCATTCACGATCAAGGAGGTCAAGCCCACGCTGGACAGGGGCATCAGCGGCGCATGGCTGCTCGCGGTGGTGGCGACGCAAGCGCTGGCGGTGTTGAGCGCCCTGCTGGCAGCGCACGCTGCACAACCGTGGCGGCTGGAATTCAATTTTTTCGCGCTGTCGATGTGGCTTTGGGGTGGCATGCTGTACATCTGGATGATGTCGCTGATCTTCTATCGCTACACGTTCTTTCATTTCGCCGCCGATGACCTGACGCCGCCTTACTGGATCAACATGGGTGCCATGGCCATTTCCGCGCTGGCGGGCTCGCTGTTGATCGCCAACGCGCCCGACGCGCCATTCCTGCAGTCGCTGCTGCCCTTTCTAAAGGGCTTCACGGTGTTCTATTGGGCAACCGGCACCTGGTGGATTCCGATGCTGCTGGTGCTGGGTGCCTGGCGCTACATCTACAAGCGCTTCCCGGTTGAATACGATCCGCTGTATTGGGGTGCGGTATTTCCACTGGGGATGTATTCGGCGAGCACATTCGCAATGGCGCAGGCGCTGTCGCTGGATTTCCTGGGATATCTGCCACGCGTCTTCCTGTACGTTTCGCTGGTCGCCTGGACCGCCACCTTTGCCGGCCTCGTGCACCAGGTTGCGCGCCGACTGCGCGCGTCGGCAGCACTTACCCGGTAGTCGGCAAATACTCGGTAGCCGGTAAAAAGTCGGTGCGACGCTGGGTAACGCGTTGCTCGACGTCGACCATCAATCAGCGCACTTCTGCGCGGGGGCGCTGACGCGTTGCGCTCGCCGCCGCATCGACAACGCAAGTACTCGCCCCGGTTACGACGAATCAATGTGGCGATGTTTGCGAAACATAAAGATATATGTAAAATACATCTTAATTCGCAATGAAAGTGCTGGGCTACAAACGTGTCGATCGGACCGGGAGTTTCACGCTGGACCATGCTGCACTTCGGCTGCGCGTTGGCGGCGCTGCTGGTGGCGCTGGTATTGCTGGCTGCCGGCTACGCGGATCCGATCGATGGGCTGCGCGCGCCCTCGGCACTGGTCGTGGTCCACCTGACGACCATCGGCTGGCTGAGCTTGCTGATGCTGGGCGCGCTGTACCAGTTCGTACCGGTGATCACCAACACCCGCTTGTACAGCCAGCGGCTGCCGATCGTCGCCCTCGGTTTCATCGGTAGCGGACTGACGTCGATGTTGCTCGGCTTCGCCGCACTGGGCGGCGTTGGCGCTCTCTGGATCGGCTATCTGCCGGTCGGTGGCATTCTGGTGTTCACGGGCTTTGCGCTGGGTGGCACGAACATCGCGCTGACGCTGCGCAAAGTGCATCCGTTGCCGCTGCATGCCGTGTTTGTCACGGCCGGACTCGTGTTCCTGTTGCTGACCGCGCTGCTGGGGATTGCGCTCGCGCTGGTTTTTGCATTGCCGCGGCCGCCGGCATTCCTGCAGCGTCTGAGCGGTGCCGGCGTCGGCCTGCACATTGCTGCCGGGCTGGGCGGATGGTTCACCTTGACGGTAATGGGCGTCAGCTACCGCCTGCTGTCGATGTTCATGCTCGCGCCCGATGAACCGCGCCGCAGCACCTACGCTGCATTGTTCCTGACGACCGGCGGCCTCGGCTTGCTGATCGGCGGCGGGCTGCTGCAATTGGAAGGCCCGTCGGCAGCCCACTGGGTGGAAATCGCAGGTGCGACCGCGACTGGACTTGGTATCGCCTGCTATCTGTCCGACATCATCGAGTTCTATCGCAGCCGGCGCCGCAAGTTGCTGGAGCTGAACAGTGTCACCGCCGCCGTCGCGCTGACACTGCTGGCGCTGGCCATGCTGATCGGCTTCGGCCTCGCGCTCGAAGGCGGGCTTGACCAGTACGCGGCGCCCGTGGGCTATCTGTTCGTCTTCGGCGGTTTGACCGGACTCGGCTTGAGCCAGCTGTACAAGATCGTTCCCTTCCTGACCTGGCTTGAGGTGTTCGGCAAGAACCTCGGCAAGGGACCCGTGCCGCGCGTGCAGGATCTGGTGAAGGAATCGCGTGCGCGCTACGCGTTCATCGCCTATTTCGTCACCGCCGTCGTTGCGTCGCTCGCGCTGGCAGTCGGGCACGCATCCCACTTCCGGATCGCGGTGGCGGCGCAATTGCTGGCGACGCTGCTGATCGTCGTCGAATTGTGGCGTGCGCGCCACCCAGACCCGAACCTCAAACCGACGCCATCGCGCCCGGCACGACCACGCTCGCTGACGGTCGACTCACGCGACGCGCCCGCAAGCGCGGCCGCAACTGCAACCCGCATTGCCATTGCGGCTTCGCAATCGACACCCACAAGGAGAACGACATGAGCATTTCGCTGCGAACGCTGGACGTGCGCCCGATCCTCAAAGCGGGAGGCGAACCCTTTCCGGAAATCATGCAGGCGGTTTCCCGCCTCGACACCGGGCAGGGCCTGCGCCTGCTCGCCAATTTCAAGCCGGTGCCGCTGTTCGCGGTGATGCAGAAAAAGGGCTACGCGCACAGCGAGAAGGAACTCGACGGCAGCGATTGGGAGGTGGTGTTCACGCCCGACCGTTCGTCGTCGCCCCCGCCTGCGCGCGCCAACGCGACAGGCGTCCTTGCAGCCGATTCCAGTCCGGGAACGGACGATGCCGGCGACTGGCCCAAACCGCGGCACTCGCTGGACAACCGCGGCATGATGCCACCGGAACCGCTGGTGATCACGATGGAAGCGGTGGAAGGCATGGCGAGCGGTGAGGTGCTGGAGTGCTTCTACGACCGCGAGCCGTTGCTGCTCTATCCCGAACTTCAATCGCGTGGGCACTACGCGCACTGCGAAAAGCTCGGCCCCAGCGACTATCGGGTACTGATCCGTATCGGCGCCGAGGACGTCGCATGAGCGCAGCCACCGCCGAACAGATGATCGACGCGCTGAAAGACGTTTTCGACCCCGAGCTCGGCTACAACATCGTCGATCTCGGCCTCGTATACGACGTGTCACTGGTCGATGCGGTCGCCAGGGTATCGATGACCCTCACCACGCCGGGATGCCCTGCTTCCGACATGATCCAGGCCGGTGTCCGCCAGCGCCTCGCAACAATGGAAGGCGTCGACGCGGTGGATATCGACCTGATGTGGGAGCCGCGCTGGAGTCCGCAGGCGATGAGTCCAGACGCCAGGCAACACTTCGGCATCGAAGCCGG
>JBDTJK010000239.1:0-6453 GCA_039935875.1 Casimicrobiaceae bacterium | reverse complement strand
CGTACCGGAAAGCGCCACTCCAGCACCTCGGGATCGGTGAGCCGCGAGTTGGTCATGTGCGTCTGCACGACGCTGGCCCCTGCGAATCCGGGCCCGGCGCCCGCGCCACCGGCGATCGTTTCGTAGTACTGGAACTGCGCATCGCCGAACGTGAAGTTGTTCATCGTGCCCTGCGACGCGGCCAGCACCCCCAGTGCGCCGTACAGCGCATCGGTGATGACCTGCGAGGTCTCGACGTTGCCCGCGACCACCGCCGCCGGATAACGCGGCGCCAGCATCGAGCCCTGCGGTATCACGATCGTCAGCGGCTTCAGGCACCCGGCGTTCATCGGGATATCGTCGTCGACCAGCGTGCGGAACACGTACAACACCGCTGCCTTGCACACGGCCGAAGGCGCGTTGAAGTTGCTGTCCTGCTGCGGGCTGGTGCCGGTGAAGTCGATCACTGCCTCGCGGCGCGTCTGGTCGACGCGAATCGCCACCTTGACGACCGCGCCGTTATCCATCGCATAGCTGAATTCGCCGTTATGCAGAACCGACAGCACGCGACGCACCGCTTCCTCGGCATTGTCCTGCACGTGGCGCATGTACGCGCGCACGACAGGCAAGCCATAGTGGCCGACCATGCGCAACAATTCGTGGCTGCCCTTGGCGCAACTTGCCACCTGCGCGCGCATGTCGGCCAGGTTCTGCTCGATGTTGCGCGCCGGATAGCGACCGCCCGCCAGCAAGTCGCGCATATCGTGCTCGAGGAACACCCCATCGCGCACCAGTTGCACGTTGTCGAGCAGCACGCCCTCCTCGTCGACATGCCGCGAGTCCGGCGGCATCGAGCCTGGCGTGCTGCCGCCGATGTCCGCGTGATGGCCGCGCGACGCGACAAAGAACTCGGGGCGGACAGTTGCGTGTGCGCCGCCGCCATCCTCATTCCCGGTCGCTATCCCGCCGTCATTCCCGCGCGTCACCCCACCGTCATTCCCGCGCAAGCGGGAACCCAGTGTCGTCGCACCAACGCCGCCAGGTTCCCGCTTTCGCGGCAATGACGGTGAAGAATTGGACTCTCCAGTTTCCAAAAACACCGGTGCGATCACCGTCACGTCAGGCAGGTGCGTGCCGCCGTTATACGGTGCGTTGAGCACGAACACGTCGCCGGGGCGCATCGTCGACCCGCGCCGCTCGATGACCGTGCGCACGCTCTCGCCCATCGATCCCAGATGTACCGGCATGTGCGGCGCGTTGGCGATCAGGTTGCCGTCGCCATCGAACAGCGCGCAGGAAAAGTCGAGGCGCTCCTTGATGTTGACCGAATACGATGTGTTGGCGAGCGTGACACCCATCTGTTCGGCGATCGCCATGAACAGGTTGTTGAACACTTCGAGCAGCACCGGGTCCGCATGCGTGCCGATCGCGTGCGGGCGCTCGACCGCTGCCGCGCGCGTGATCACGAGGTCGTCGCGTGCGGTCAGTTGCGCGCGCCATCCCGGCTCGATCACGGTCGTGCCGGTGGATTCGCGGATGATCGCCGCGCCGTCGACAACGTCGCCGGGGCGCAGGTCCTCGCGCGCATACACGGCCGCCGGGTGGACTCGGCCACCGCTGTAGAAATGGCTGCTGCGGATCGGTGCCAGCGGTCCCGCACGCGGCGCGAACGTCCGCGCGTCGTCGGCGACATCGCCGTTGTCGCCGATCGCCTCGACCGCCAGCGCCTCGACAACATGCGTGCGGCCGGGCATCAGGAAACCGTACTGCTGCAGGTAGCGCCGCTCGAATTCGTCGATGATCGACTGCGGGTCGCGTGCCGCGGCGACATCCAGCGCGGTGTCGGTGCCCTCGTACTTGAGGTGCAGCGAGCGCGTGCATGCGATTGCGGCTGGCGCGATGCCTTGCGCGGAAATCTCGGCGCGAGCCGCACGCTCGAGCGTGTCGAAGACCTGTGCGGCCGCCTCCAGCGTGGCGGCCGACAACGGCAGTTCCAGCGCCTGCTGGCGCAGCGCGCGCACGTCGGCGAGGCCCATGCCGTAGGCCGACAGCACACCCGCGAACGGATGGATGAACACGCGTGTCATGCCCAGCGCATCGGCCACCGCGCATGCGTGCTGGCCGCCGGCGCCGCCGAAGCAGCACAGCGCGTACTCGGTGACATCGTAGCCGCGTTGCACCGAGATGTGCTTGATCGCGTTGGCCATGTTCTCCACCGCGATGCGCAGGAATCCATCGGCGATCGCTTCCGCGGATAGCGACTCGTGACCGGCCGCCATCAGTTCCCGCTCCAGTTCGCCAAAGCGCGCGCGCACGGCATCGGCGTCCAGCGGCAAGTCGCCGCTGACGCCGAACACCGTGGGGAACAGTTGCGGATCGAGCTTGCCCACCATCACGTTGCAGTCGGTGACTGTCAGCGGTCCGCCGCGCCGATAGCAGGCCGGGCCGGGATTCGCCCCGGCCGATTGCGGGCCAACGCGAAAGCGCGCGCCATCGAACTTGCAGATGGATCCGCCGCCTGCGGCGACCGTGTGGATCTTCATCATCGGCGCACGCAGGCGCACGCCCGCCACTTCGGTCTCGAACGTGCGCTCGTACTCGCCGGCCCAGTGCGTAACGTCGGTCGACGTGCCCCCCATGTCGAACCCGATGATCCGCTCGAACCCCGCGCGCCGTGATACCTCCACGGCGCCGACGATCCCGCCCGCTGGACCTGACAGGATCGCGTCCTTGCCCTGGAAGCGGTGGGCATCGGTCAATCCGCCGGAACTCTGCATGAACTGCAGGCGCAACGCACTGTTCTGCGCCCCGCCCAAGTCGCGCTCGACCGCGTCGACGTAGCGTCGCAGGATCGGCGACAGGTACGCATCGACGACGGTCGTGTCGCCACGCGACACAAGCTTCATCAGCGGCGAAACCTCGTGCGACACCGACACCTGGCGAAAGCCGACTTTGCGCGCGAGTGTCGCCAATGCCGCTTCGTGCTGGGGGTAGCGGTAGCCGTGCATCAACACGATCGCCACTGCGCCGATACCATCGGCCTTCGCCGCGCGCAGCTTGCGTTCGGCGTCAGCGAGAGCTAGCGGCGCCACGACGTCGCCATGTGCGCCGATGCGTTCGTCGACTTCCTCGACGCGCTCGTAGACCAGCGCCGGCAGTTCGATGCGGCGCACGAAGAGCTTCGGCCGGTTCTGGTAGGCGATGCGCAACGCGTCGCGGAAACCGCGCGTGATCAGCAGCAGCGTGCGCTCGCCGCGGCGCTCGAGCAACGCGTTGGTCGCCACCGTGGTGCCCATCTTGACCGCGTCGATGTGCGCGGCCGGAATCGGCGCATCCGGCGCAAGATGAAGCAAGTCGCGGATGCCCTGCACCGCAGCGTCTCGGTAGCGCTCGGGATTTTCCGACAGCAGCTTGTGCGTGACGAGCGTGCCATCCGGGCGACGCGCAACGATGTCGGTGAACGTGCCCCCGCGGTCGATCCAGAATTGCCAGCCGGGGACCTTCGCAGACGGGATCATTGCGCTATCGGACCAAGGGCAGATTGCAGTGGGGAGGAATCGCGGAACCGGGACGGCGTCGACGGCCCTGCCCAGTGGGCCCCCGGTTTGCGACCTCATTCGCGGCGAGCCTATCACGGCGAACCCGCGCGCCGGCGCATACACGGGCGTGGCATTTGTGGTTAATATCCCCTGGGCAGCGACCAACCGTTGCGCCCCTGCCCTTTCGACGATCATCGAGGAGTACGCAATGACCCGCATGTCCAGTCTCGTCGCCGCGCTCGGTTGCACCGCCCTGCTCATGTGTGGAAGTGCGTCGGCGCAGACCAAGTGGGATCTGCCCACCGCGTATCCGGCCAACAACTTCCACACCGAGAACATCCAGCAGTTCGTCAACGACGTCGACAAGGCGACCAACGGCAAGCTCAAGATCACCGTGCATGCCAACGCGTCGCTGTTCAAGGCACCGGAGATCAAGCGCGCGGTGCAAGGCGGCCAGGCGCAGATGGGCGAGATCCTGCTCGTCAACTACGAGAACGAGGATCCGCTCTACGGACTCGACGGCGTGCCGTTCCTGGCGACGTCGTATCCGCAAGCGATGAAGCTGTACAAGGCGTCGCGCAAGGCGCTCGAAGCTCTGCTCGCGAAGCAGGGAATCATGCTGCTGTACACGGTGCCGTGGCCGGCGCAGGGCATCTTCACCAACCGCACGCTCAACAGCGCCGCCGACATGAAGGGACTCAAGTGGCGCGCGTACAGCCCGGCGACGTCGAAGATCGCCGAGCTGGTCGGTGCGCAGCCGGTCACCGTGCAGGCGGCCGAAGTATCGCAGGCGCTCGCGACCGGCGTCATCGATTCGTACATGTCGTCCGGCGCCACCGGGTACGACTCGAAGACGTACGAGACGATCAAGAAGTTCTACGACACGCAGGCGTGGCTGCCGAAGAACGCGCTGCTGATCAATCGCAGCGCCTTCGACGCGCTGGACAAGCCGACGCAGGCCGCGGTGCTGAAAGCGGGCGCCGACGCGGAGACACGCGGCTGGAAGATCGCCGAGGAGAAAAATGGCTGGTATCTCGACCAGCTGAAGGCGAAGGGCATGGAAATCATCAAGCCCGGACCGCAGCTGACCGCCGATCTGCGCAAGGTCGGCAACTACATGCTGGCCGACTGGCAGAAGAAAGCGGGCGACGAGGGCAAGAAGGTGATCGACGCCTACCGCGCGATGCAATAGCGGGATGCGCCGCTGGCTCGACCGCCTCTATCTTGGCGCCGCCATCCTGGCGGCGTTGTTTTTGATCGGCACGCTGGTGTTCGTGCTGATCGGCATCATCGGCCGGCTGGTCGGCTGGTACGTGCCCGGCACCGATTCCTGGGCCGGATACTGCATGGCGGCCACCGGTTTCCTGGCGCTCGCACACACGCTGAAGCGCGGCGAGCACATCCGCGTAACGCTCGTGCTCGAGCACCTCGGCTCGGCCGGCCACCGCCGCCTCGAGACGTTGGCGATCAGTGTGGCGACGCTGCTCGCGATCGCATTCGCGTACTACAGCACGCGGCTCGCCTACCAATCGTGGGACTTCAACGACATTTCCACCGGCAACGATGCGACGCCGCTGTGGATCCCGCAGTTGACGATGGCCGTGGGCGCGATCGTGTTCGCGATCGCGCTCGTCGACGAATTCGTGCTGCAATGGAAGGGCCGGCGCATCGTCGTCGTGCCCGCCGAAGCGCTGCGCAATGAGTGACGGCGCGATCACCGCGTTGTTGGTTATCGCGCTGTTCGCCGTGCTGGGCAGCGGCGTATGGATCGGCCTTGCGCTGTCCGGGGTCGCGTGGCTCGGCATGCAGCTCTTCAGCTCGCGCCCGGCCGGCGACGCGATGGCGGTGACGATCTGGGGCTCGGCATCGTCGTGGACGCTCACTGCCCTGCCGCTGTTCGTGTGGATGGGCGAGATCCTGTTCCGCACGCGGCTGTCCGAGGACATGTTCCGCGGCCTGGCGCCATGGCTCGAACGCGTTCCGGGGCGCCTGCTTCACACCAATATCATCGGCTGCACGATATTCGCCGCGGTGTCGGGAAGCTCTGCCGCGACGTGCGCGACGATCGGCAAGATGACGCTGCCAGAGCTTGCGCGACGCGGCTACCCCGAGGGCATCACCGTCGGCACGCTGGCTGGCGCCGGCACCCTTGGCCTGTTGATCCCGCCGTCGATCATCATGATTGTCTACGGCGTGATGGCCAATGTGTCGATCGCGCACCTGTTCATCGCCGGCGTCATCCCCGGTGCGATGCTCGCCGCGCTGTTCTCGGCGTACATCGTCGGCTGGGCGCTGCTCAATCCCGGCAAGATCCCGGCGGCCACCGAACGCACGACGTTTGCACAGAAAGTGGCTGCGTCGCGGCACCTGGTCCCGGTGGTGCTGCTGATCGTGGCGGTACTTGGATCGATCTACGCCGGCATCGCGACCGCCACCGAAGCCGCGGCGTTCGGTGTGGTCGGTTCGCTGCTGATCTCGCTGGTGCAGCGGTCGCTGACATGGACGACATTTCGCGAGAGCCTGATGGGTGCGACACGGCTGTACTGCATGATCGCGCTGATTCTTGCCGGCGCATCGTTCCTGACGCTGGCGATGGGCTACATCGGCTTGCCGCGCCATCTCGCCGAATGGATTTCCGGCATCGGCCTGTCGCCCTTCGGACTGATCATGGCGCTGATGGTCTTCTACGTCGTGCTGGGCTGCTTCCTTGACGGGATCTCGATGGTCGTGCTGACGATGGGCGTCATCCTGCCGTCGGTGCAGGCGGCCCACATCGACCCGATCTGGTTCGGCATCTTCGTCGTGATTGTGGTGGAAATGGCGCAGATCACGCCGCCGGTGGGATTCAACCTCTTCGTGCTGCAGGGGATGACAAACCACCAGATCACGTGGATCGCGCGCCACGCGCTGCCGATGTTCCTGCTGATGATCGTTG
>JBDTJK010000238.1:0-6182 GCA_039935875.1 Casimicrobiaceae bacterium | reverse complement strand
GCGTACCTTCAGTCCGGGGCGCCTGCTGCGCTCGATGGACGCAGGCCCCGAACGCAAGCTCAAGCTGACCCGGCTGCTGCAGCGCGGCGCCGATTTCGAGCGCGTCGCGTTCGAGGAAATCGCCTAGCACCGCACGCGCCCTTGCGCGCGTGCGCGGCACTGGGTCGGCGCGTCGCCGCGCTTGCCGTGCTTTACCGCCGCCATGCCCAATCGTCTCGCCGCAACCTCCAGCCCTTATCTGCAGCAGCACGCGCACAACCCGGTCGACTGGCAGCCGTGGGACGACGCCTCGCTGGCGCAGGCGCGGCGCGAGGACAAGCCGATCCTGCTGTCGATCGGTTACGCCGCCTGCCACTGGTGTCACGTGATGGAACACGAGTCGTTCGAGGACGTCGATGTGGCGCGCGCGATGAATGCGCATTTCATCAACATCAAGGTCGACCGCGAGGAGCGCCCCGACTTGGACCAGGTGTACCAGCGCGCGCATTCGCTGCTGACCCGGCAGTCCGGCGGCTGGCCGCTGACGCTGTTCCTCACGCCGGACGGCACGCCTTTCTTCGGTGGTACCTATTTTCCGAAACAGTCGGCCTACGGCCGCCCGGGATTCCTCGAGTTGCTGCCGAAGGTGGCGCAGGCATACGCGCAGCAGCGCGACTCGATCGACGCGCAGAACGCGAAACTGCGCGAATGGATGGCCAGCCTGGAGCCGCAGGCGACCGACGTCCCGCTGCCCGCCGACGCGCTCGGCATCGCGTGGGACAACCTCGCGCGAACCTTCGACCCGGTGCACGGCGGCTTCGGCGTGGCGCCGAAATTCCCGCATCCGACCGAGCTCGCGCTCGCGTTGCGGCGCATGACGCGCGACAATGATGCCGAGGCGCGCAACGTGCTGCAGGTCTCGCTGTCGCAAATGGCCAACGGCGGCATTCACGACCAGCTCGGCGGTGGCTTCTGCCGCTACAGCGTCGATGCCGAATGGACGATCCCGCATTTCGAGAAAATGCTCTACGACAACGCGATGCTGTTGCCGCTGTACGCCCAGTATGCGCAAGACGCGTCCGATCCGGCGGCGCGCGAGGTCGCGCAACGCATCGTCGACTGGCTGGTGCGCGAGATGCGCGCGGACGATGGTGCGTTCTACTCGAGCCTCGACGCCGACAGCGAGGGCGAGGAGGGCAAGTTCTACGTATGGACGACGGCTGAAGTGCGCGAATGCGTGGACGCCGACGAATGGATCGTCATCGAACCGCATTACGGTCTCGACCACCTGCCGAATTTCGAGAACCGGGCGTGGAACCTGCGCATCGACGTGGCGTTGATCGATGTCGCTGCAAGGTTGCACCTCGCGCCGTCGGTGGCAGCAGCGCGCGTCGCATCGGCGCGCAGCAAGCTGCTGACCGCGCGTGCGCAGCGCGTGCGCCCGGCGCTCGACGACAAGATACTCACCGCGTGGAATGCGCTCGCGATCGAGGGGCTCGCGCGGGCGGCGGGCGCCGACAGCGGCAATCCGGCGTGGGGCAAGCTTGCGTTCGACGCGCTCGATACGCTGCGCGCAACCGCCTGGCAGGACGGGCGCCTCCGCGCGACGCGCCAGCGCGGTCCGGCGATGCTGAATGCCTATCTCGATGATCATGCTTTCCTGCTTGCGGCGCTGGTCGAGTGCCTGCAACTCGACATGCGTGCGGGCGATTTCACGTGGGCCTGCGAAGTTGCCGACGCGTTGCTCGCGCGTTTCGAGGACACCGCGCTCGGCGGATTCTTCTTCGTCAGCCACGATCACGAGGCGCTGATCTTGCGCCACAAGCCGGTGCAGGACAGCGCGACGCCGGCAGGCAATGGCGTCGCGGTGCTGGCGCTGGCGCGCCTCGCGGTGATCGCCGGCGAGCCGCGCTACGCCGATGCGGCGCGGCGCGCGGTGGCGCTGTTCGCGCCGATGATCGCGCGTGCGACCGAAGGGCACGTGTCGCTGATGCGCGGCGCCGAGGCCGTGGCGCGGCCGCCTGCGCTGGTGATCCTGGATGGCGATGCCGCGCTGACGCGCACCTGGAGCATGACGGTCGCGCGCATCGATCACGACGCACTGGTGATCGACATCGCCGGTCGCGACGACATTCCGTCGGCATTGCGCAAGGGGGAGCGCGTGCGCGAGGGCGCCTGCGCTTATGTCTGCCGCGCCTTCACCTGCCTGCCGCCGATCGTCACGCTGGACGCGCTCGAGGCGTGGTTGTCGGTGGTGAATTAGCGTTCCGCTGTTTGCGAGAAGTCTGGTCGCTGCGCATTCGCTCCGGTAACATCGGGGTGGATGTTCGTCGTTTACCCAGTCTGGAGATCAGCATGATCAGGAACACCGCGATGGTGGCGCTGGCATCGCTCGCGCTTTCGGCCCCCGCGTGGGCAGTGCTGGACAGCGCGGCGGGCCTGGCGCTGATGCACAAGGACAATTGCGCGGCCTGCCACGCGATTGACAAGAAAGTGCTCGGACCGGCGTACCAGGATGTCGCGGCCAAGTACCGGGGGGACAAGACCGCACCCGCCAAGCTTGCCAAGAAGATCAAGGACGGCGGCGTGGGCGTATGGGGTGCGATTCCGATGCCGCCCAACGCGGTCCCCGACGCCGACATCAAGGAACTGGTCGACTGGATCCTGTCGCTGAAGAAGTAGGCGGTCCGCGCATCTTTGACAGCCACGGGCCGCCGGAGTAGGCTTCGCGCCGTTCGTGTTGGAGAGAGCCGCGTGCGCTAAAGCGCGGCCGCCGAAGGCGCAATTTCCCGAAACCGCTCAGGCAACGAGGACTGCACGAACGCCGGATGATCTGGAGAGCGGCCGCCGCGAAAGCGCGATGGCCCACCGAAGGGGCACGCAGCGCGGCCGGCCATTCGCGCTGCAATCTCTCAGGTAAAAGGACAGATGGGGCGACGCGGCAACCGCCGCGCCGCCCTTTTGCGTTCGGCGGGAGATGTGAGGCACATGCTCAATACCACGACGCTCAATGCAGCGCACCGCGCGCTCGGTGCGCGCATGGTCGACTTCGGCGGCTGGGACATGCCGGTCAACTATGGCTCCCAGATCGACGAGCACCGCGCGGTGCGCAGCGGCGCCGGCATGTTCGATGTGTCGCACATGCGCGTCGTCGATGTCACCGGATCGGATGCGCGCGCTTTCCTGCGCTATGCGCTCGCCAACAATGTCGACAAGCTGCGGTTGGCAGGCAAGGCGCTGTACTCGTGCCTGTTGCGTGACGACGGGGGCGTGCTCGACGACCTGATCGTCTATTTCCTGCGCGAGGACTTCTTCCGCCTGGTGGTCAACGCCGGCACTGCCGAAGACGACATCGCGTGGCTGCACGCGCTCGCCAAGCGCCAAACGGCAATGGTCACGCTCGCTGCGCGCACCGACCTCGCGCTGCTCGCCGTGCAGGGGCCGGATGCGCGCGCCAAGTTCCTGCAGGTGCTGCCCGCCGCGGCCGCGGCGACCGCTGAGCTGGCCCCGTTCAACGCGGTGACTGTCACGCACGGCGGCGTCGAGTATTTCGTCGCGCGCACCGGTTACACCGGCGAAGACGGCTTCGAGATCGCGGTTCCCGCCACTGCGGTGCAGGGTTTGTGGGACGCGTTGCGCGCGGACGGCGTCAAGCCGTGTGGACTCGGCGCCCGCGACACGCTACGTCTGGAGGCGGGCATGAACCTGTACGGGCACGAGATGGACGCCGAGGTTTCGCCGCTCGAAGCCGGCCTCGCGTGGACCATCGATCGCCAATCGCCGCGCGATTTCGTCGGCAAGGCGGCACTCGCCGCACGGCCGCCGCGCGCGGCGCTGGTCGGGCTGGTGTTGCAGGACGGCGGCGGGGTGCTCCGCGCGCACCAGCGCGTGCAGACGCCGTCCGGCACCGGTGAGATCACCAGCGGCACGTTTTCGCCGACCATGCAGAAATCGATTGCGCTGGCGCGCGTGCCGGCTGGCGTCGCGGTCGGCGACATTGTCGAAGTCGAAGTGCGCGACAAGCTGCTCGCGGCACGTGTCGTGAAGCCCCCGTTCGTGCGCAATGGCCGCGTGCTGGTCTGAGCCAACGGCGCAACCCTCCCCACGTCAACCCTGAATGAGCGTCCCGTGAATATTCCTGCCAACCTGCATTACACGTCGAGCCACGAATGGGTGCGCAAAGAGCTCGATGGCACGCTGACCATCGGCATCACCGACCACGCGCAGGCGGCGCTGGGCGACCTTGTCTTCATCGAATTGCCGAAGCCGGGCCGAACGCTCGCCGCTGGCGAAGCCTGCGCGGTAGTCGAATCGGTGAAGGCGGCGAGCGATGTCTATGCGCCCGTCGCCGGCACTGTCACTGTTACCAACGATGAAGTTGCGAAGGCACCCGAACGGGTCAATGCCGACGCGTACGCGGCGTGGCTGTACCGGTTGCAGCCGGTTTCGATCGGCGCCGTCGATGCGTTGCTCGATGCGCGTGGCTACCAGTCGGTGATCGCCGAGGATTGAGCGGATGAATGCCGCCTCCAGCCGTCCGCAAGGCTCGCCAGTCGCAGTGGCCGCCACCGCCACCGCCGCTGCCGGCGAGCCCGCCGCGACGACGGTCGCCGTGCCGCTGTCGACGCTGGAAGCGCATGACGCATTCGTCACGCGCCACATCGGCACCTCGGCCGCCGAGCAGGCGGCGATGCTCGCGACGCTGGCGATGCCTTCGCGCGCGGCGCTGATGGACGCGATCGTGCCCGCATCGATCCGTCGCAGGTTGCCGCTCGGTTTGCGCCCGGCAGTGTCCGAAAACTGCGCGCTCGCGAAGCTCGCAGCCCTGGCGGCACGCAACCGCGTGCTCAAGTCGTGCATCGGACAGGGTTACTCGGGTACGCACACGCCCGGCGTAATCCTGCGCAACGTGCTCGAGAACCCGGCCTGGTACACGGCGTACACGCCGTATCAGCCGGAGATCGCGCAGGGACGTCTCGAGGCGCTGGTCAATTTCCAGACCATGGTATGCGACCTGACCGGCATGGCGATCGCCAATGCGTCGATGCTCGACGAAGCGACCGCGGCCGCCGAGGCGATGACGCTGGCGTTGCGCATGTCGTCGTCGCAAAGCCACACGTTCTTCGTGGCCGACGACGTGCATCCGCAGACGCTCGACGTACTGCGCACGCGGGCGGCACCGCTGGCGATCGACGTCGTTGTCGGCGCCGCTTCCAAGGCGGCCGCAGCCAATGCGTTCGCGGTGCTGTTGCAATACCCGGGCACCCGCGGCGACATCGCCGACCACCGCGAGCTGGCCGCCGTGCTGCAGGTGCAGGGATGCGCGCTGATCGTGGCGGCCGACATCCTCGCGCTGACATTGCTGGCCCCGCCAGGCGAATGGGGGGCCGATGCCGTCGTCGGCAGCACGCAGCGTTTCGGCGTGCCGATGGGATTCGGCGGCCCGCACGCAGCCTACCTCGCCACGCGCGATGGCTGGAAGCGCTCGATGCCGGGACGACTGGTCGGCGTGGCGATCGATGCCGACGGCAATCCGGCATACCGGCTCGCATTGCAGACGCGCGAGCAGCACATCCGCCGCGAGAAGGCGACTTCGAACATCTGCACCGCGCAGGTGTTGCTGGCGGTGATGGCGGGCATGTATGCCGTCTACCACGGGCCACAGGGCTTGACCGCGATCGCGCAACGCGTGCATCGGCTTGCCGCGATCCTCAAGGTCGGTCTCGTCAAGCTCGGATTCGACGTGCCGACACGCGCGTTCTTCGACACGCTCTGCGTCAATACCGGCAGTGCCTCGGCGCGGATCCTGCAGGCAGGCGTCGCACAGGGACTCAACTTCCGCGTGATCGACGCGACGACGCTCGGCCTGGCGTTGGATGAGACGACCACACGCGACGACATCGCGCGCATTTGGTACGCCTTCCACGGCGACGATCCCGCGTTCAGCGTCGAGCATCTGGACGCTGCTGCGCCGTCGGCGATTCCGCGGACACTCGCACGCACGTCGGCGTTCCTCACGCATCCGGTGTTTCACGACCATCGCACCGAGACCGAGATGCTGCGTTACCTGCGGCGACTTGCGGACAAGGACCTGGCGCTCGACCGCGCGATGATTCCACTCGGCTCGTGCACGATGAAGCTGAATGCGACCTCGGAGATGATTCCGGTGACGTGGCCGGCATTCGCCGAACTGCATCCGTTCG
>JBDTJK010000237.1:0-3746 GCA_039935875.1 Casimicrobiaceae bacterium | reverse complement strand
GGACCAAGACTTGGGTGACTGAACTGTCCGGCAGGGCCTTGAACTCGGGCGTGGCGCGTAGTTGAGCCTCACGCTCGTCGATGATCGCAAGAGCCTTCTTGCGCTCCGTTTCCAAGCGTTGCGCGATGTCTGCCCGAAGCTGCGTGAGTGCGGTCCTGGCCACTGGCAGCACCTGCCCGCGATAAGGAGTCGATGAAGCGGCAAGGTCGCGCAGCGGTTGTACGTCTTGGGCAGGCAGATCCGCGAAATTGGCCTCTTCCTCGCGCAAATAAGCGATGGCTTCGTCGAAGGCGGTTCGCTGAGTCCCGGCCATGAACGTCTTGATGGGGTCGAGCACATCCTGCTTGGCGTCGAGCAGCGCGTCCTGGAAGTCGGTGAGCTGATTTAACAGGAACGCGTAGTCCCGCCCCGCGAGCTTGCCAATCCGGTCCGCGACCGGAGCCAAAGCTGACAGGAACGGATAGCGCGAGGCCTGCGCGATGAGAATTTGAAGCGCGGCAGATTCCTTGCCAAAGGCCTCCAAGGAGACGGCCCCAACTGAGCGTGGTTCGGTGCCGCTGTTTGAGCTGTTGAAGAACTCCTGATGAAAACGTTTCAGGGCGTTTACCTTGGCGGGATCGAACGACTCCTGGATGCGAACCCGCACCCCGCCGTGCAGGCGAGGGTTGCGCAGAGCGGCAAAGGCAGCCCGGGCGTCGAGCAATTCGCCGCTCCGAAGCTCAACCTTTCCGAGTCGGAACAGCCGGGAGATGAGGGTCACGACGGCCATCGGATACCAACCGTAAGGCCGCCGTCCCATCTCGCGAACGATGGCTTCCACGCTGGTGCGCTCCCCGTTGGTCTGGTTGCGCAACACATACGTCAGCACCTCCTGTTCTGCTTCCGACAGGGCCATGCCTCCACCTGCGAGCAGATCGTCAGCATCGAGGAGCGATTTCTCCAGCAGAGCCTCGTCGTAGTTGCCCTTTAGCATCCGAAGGCTCGGATAGGCGAACGTCACGAGCGCCTGGCATCCCTTGGCGAGCCGATTGCGGGCATCACCCTCTCCGATGTCGCTCAGCCGGCTGCCATTCAAGAAAAGTGGAGCCTTGCCGAGCAACTCGGCGCAAAGGATCTGGAGGTTACTTCGCCGGGTGCTGTTTTGCTGCCCGCGTTGAGTTAGGATCGACTTGCGGGTAGCGTCGACATCGGCCCCCGTGTTCAACTGGATATATTTGACGGTCTTGAGAACGAGGCGCGCTTCATCAGGCACCCGTGAATCGCCCGGCAGAACGGCGAGCAGCTCTTGTTTTCCGGTATTCTGGGCAGCAAGCACCGACAGCTCCCCATGGTTCGGGTGCTCGGTGGTGATGATGTTCACCGAGAGGTCGCAGTCGCGACCGACCAACTCGTCATCGAGCCGGCGAGCGTACGGATAATCTTGACCGTTCCCCTCGTAGCGAATCTTAGGGTCTCGCAAAATGTCGGCGTAGAGGATGTCGGAAAGGAGTCTTGTCAGGGCGGACTCCTCGATCTCGGTATTCTTGATTTCGACCTCAATGTCCTTCTCCACGTCGGTGAGGAATTCGAAGCACTCCCCGTTGCGCTGGAGGTAGGACTGGCCTTCCAGCAAAGCGAGGGCCTCGCGGACGGCTTTCTCGTGGGCCTTGATGTCTGGGCTGGGTGTGTCGAGAAGTAGGATAGCGACGTTGCGCGGAGTGGCTTTGAACTCCCGTACCCACTTCAGCAGAAAGAGCGCCTTGAGGATCCGAATCGCGACGGGGTTATCCAGCTGTTTCTCGGCCTGTTTGACGGAGGTAAGAAGCTGGCCTTGCAGAGCGGTCGCAATTCCCTCGAAGAAGCGGTCAAAGCTAGCCAAGCGGCCGACCGGATCATTCTTAATTTGCTTAGTAACTTCTTGAAAAACCGAGAGCATCGAGCGCTCACCGATTGAAGTATGTTTACCAGTGAACGCGTTGTGTCGGGAGAGGTTTTCGATGGCTCGCTGGAACAGATCGAACTGGTACGGATGAAATGGGTAAAAGGCGCAGAATTCGTCTGAGCCGCGCCAGCCTTTGTATTCCACCGACTGGTCGCCGAAGCGGTAGAGCGTCTGTAAATTGTCCTTTTCCTTGTCGTAGATTTCCGTGAGGGCCTCCGGCTCGGCATCCTTTTTCGCCAGCAGGCGCTTTTGAATGACTTCACGCACATCCGCGCTAGTAAGCGTAAGGCGAGTTTTGAAGCGCGCCTGAATCTTGGTGAAATCCTGGGCGGCGCCGCCTTCGAGCTCACCGAGCACCCGTTGAAGGTCCCCCTGCGACGTGACCAACACCCAGGAGCGCCCGTTACAGACGGTGCTCAACGTTTCGGCGATGGTCTGAAGATTGAGCATCAGTTTTGCGTCTTGGCCAATGAACTGTCCGGCCTCGTCGACGAAGAAGTTCAGGCGGAAGTCTTTCCCCTCTTTGTCGATGTAGGCCTTAACGCGTTGGGCGAATGATTCGATGGAAACCCGGTAGCTCTCCCGGGACCGGTCAAAGAGACGCAGACCTTCATCTTTAGATTTTTTGAAGAAGGCGGCGTAAACGCCGGCAAAGTCCTCGTTCTCGAGAGTATTGATGGTTGGAAGGTCGCTCTCCCAGGTGCGGCCGGTCGTTTTCTGATAAGCAGCCTTGAAGGGGGCGAGTTGACCACGGGCATCGAGGTCAGCTTCGAACTGAGCGACGTAGGGCAGCTTCGAGTAATAGCCTTGAAGTTCGTTGAGCACCTTCACGAAGACCTCCAAGACAGGGGATCCTTTGTCGCCGCCGATGGCATCGGATTTTTGGTCGATGTTGAAGAGGATGCTGCGCGAAGGAATTTTGACGGCCCGGGTCAATTCACCCCGCAGGATCTCGTCGTCGATACGCGGCAAGAGGAGATCGGCTGCGCGACCGCCACCCGCGAAGGGCTCGCGGTCGAGGATGAGCGAGAGAATCTTGAGCAGGTGCGACTTGCCGGATCCAAAGAAGCCCGAGATCCAGACTCCATTGGCATTAGTCTCGTTGAGGTAGCGTTCGCAGAACTCTGAAAGCCCCTTGTTCACCTCAGCGGTGACAACGTATTCCTCCAACTCGGTGCGGAGGTGACGTGCGTCATCGGCTTTGATCACGCCCTCGATGGGGCGATCGACAGGCTTCAGAAAGAGCTGATGAATTTTTTGGGGGTTAGACACGGTAGTGCGCGAGGTTGAAGGCCCGGTAGTAAGGGCGGTAGAGCAAAGGAGCTGGCAGGGAGCCAAAAAGGCGGAGTTGGGAGCCGATGCCTTGTTCCTGGGTATAGTGGCCAGGGAAAAACATCACGACGGGCTGGCGCGTCATCGCCGGCTGCAACGAGTCGAGAATCGTATGGGTCCGAAGAAACGGATATACTCGGCCAACCCCGGTAATGATGGAAAGCTTGGCGTTTGCCGTTTCAAGCCACTGCATCAGGCGCGGGACCAGGCGCGTCTTGGGATCGGTGAGGCTTGTCATCATTTCGAAGAGCTTGTCCTTCCCCAGTTGAGCCTCCTTTTCGAGAATGCGCCCCAAACGGCCTTCCGACTCCAATTGCTCCAGCACCAGGTCGAAAAGGTCAATGTGCGCACAGGCGATACCATCGTTGTTCAACCGGGAAGTCAGCGCGTGCGCCGCCTGCACGGCCGCGTCTTCCTCGGTCGCCTCGTAGGTGTGAATGAAGATCGGAACTTCGCCAGAGAGGCCTTTCATCGACAGAAAATCCGGATTCCG
>JBDTJK010000236.1:0-18814 GCA_039935875.1 Casimicrobiaceae bacterium | reverse complement strand
ACTTCGGCAGCAAGGAAGAGCTGTTTGAAGCCGTGCTGACACGCAGGCTCGATCCGATGAACCAGCGCCGGCTGGCATTGTTGACCGAATACGAATACGCGTCGGCGCCGTCGCCGGTGTGCTGCGAAGACATCCTGGCGGCGCTGTTCGTTCCGGCGCTTGATCTTGCGCGCGACCGTACGCGCGGCGGCGAGAATTTCCTGCGGTTGCTCGGACGAGCCTATGCCGATCCGTCGCCGTTCATCCGTCGCTTCCTGGCGGACCAGTACGCGGTGATGATTGCGCGCTTCAAGGCGGCATTCGGACGTGCATTGCCGTGGTTGCCGAAGAAAGAGCTTTCGTGGCGCCTGCACTTCATCATGGGTGCGCTTTCCTACACGCTGGCCGGCACCGACGCATTGAAACTGATTGCGGAACTGACGCCACGGCAGTTGAACGACGACGACGCGCTGCTGCGCCGGCTTGCGCCGTTTTTATTGGCGGGACTGCAATCGCCGCTCGACGCGATGCAGACGCCCGCGCGCGGATCCGTGCGCATTCGCGGCCGCTAAAGCGCGCCTTGCGGCCCCGCAGCGCGCCGGATGTGCGACTGCGCTAGGAGGAAACGATGTACGTGACTTTGTGGATCCTGTGCGTGCTGGTGGGAGCGCTGGCGCTTGCCCATGTCGATGCCAACGGCTGGGGCTGGGTTGCAGCAATTGCCATCGCGCTGCTCGCGGCCGCGGTGCTGCACGTGATGCCGCTGGCGCTGGTGATCCTGCTCGCCGCGATCGCCGCGTTCTTCGCCGTGCCGCTGGTGCTTCCGCGGCTGCGCCGCGCGCTCGTCAGCGAGCCGGTCTTCAACCTGTTCCGGCAAGTGATGCCGCCGATGTCGCAGACCGAGCGCGAGGCGATCGAAGCGGGCACCGTGTGGTGGGACGGCGACCTGTTCTCGGGACGGCCCGACTGGGACAAGTTCCTGGCATTGCCGCCGGCAGCGCTGACCGCCGATGAGCAACGCTTCATCGACGACGAGGTCGAGGAGTTGTGCGCGATGGTGACGGACTGGGAGACGACCAACGTGTACAAGGACCTGCCGCCGCACGCGTGGCAGTTCATCCGCGATCGTGGCTTCCTAGGCATGATCATTCCGAAGGAACACGGCGGCCTCGGGTTCTCGGCGTTTGCGCATTCGGAAGTAATCACCAAGTTGTCGACGCATTCGGGCACGCTGGCGGTCACCGTGATGGTGCCCAATTCGCTCGGGCCCGGCGAGCTTCTGCTGCGCTACGGCACCGACGCGCAGAAGTCGCAGTACTTGCCACGGCTCGCGAAAGGGCTCGACATCCCCTGCTTCGCGCTGACCAATCCGAACGCAGGTTCCGATGCCGCCGCCATTCCCGACATCGGTGTCGTCTGCTACGGCGAGCACGACGGCGCGCGCGTGCTGGGCCTGTCGCTGACATGGGACAAGCGCTACATCACGCTGGGGCCTGTCGCGACGCTGCTCGGGCTCGCGTTTCGCGTGGCCGACCCGCAACACCTGCTGGGGACCAACGACGACATCGGCATCACCTGCGCGCTGATACCGACGACGCATCCGGGCGTGCACATCGGCCGCCGGCACATGCCGCTCAATGCGGTATTCCAGAACGGGCCCAACTGGGGCAAGGACGTGTTCATCCCGATGGATTGGGTGATCGGCGGCCAGCCGATGCTGGGCAAGGGCTGGCGGATGCTGATGGAATGCCTGGCCGCCGGCCGCGCGATTTCGTTGCCGTCGGCCAGCACCGGAATGGCCAAGCTCGCCGTGCGCGGCACCGGCGGTTACGCACGCGTGCGCACGCAGTTCAAGACGCCGATCGGGCGCTTCGAAGGCGTGGAGGAGCCGCTGGCACGGATGGGCGGCACCCTGTATTGCATGGACGCGGTGCGCGCCGTGACCGCGGCCGCAGTCGACCGCGGAGAGAAGCCGGCCGTGCTGTCGGCGGTCTCGAAGTACCACCTGACCGAGCGTGCGCGCCACATCATCAACGACGCAATGGACATCGCGGGCGGCAAAGGCGTCTGCATGGGCCCGTCGAATTTCCTCGGCGGCGCGTACATGCAGATTCCGGTGTCGATCACCGTCGAAGGTGCCAATATCCTGACGCGCAGCCTGATCATCTTCGGCCAGGGCGCAATTCGTGCGCATCCATACGTGCTGAAAGAGATCGAGGCGGCGCGCGACCCCGATCCGGCGAAGGGACTCGATGCGTTCGAAGCCGCGCTGTTCGGGCATCTGCGCTTCGCGCTGGCCAACTTCGCGCGCACATTTGTCGCGGGAATCACCGGTTCGCACTTCATTCGCGTGCCCGCTGGCGTCGCACCGCAGACGCGCCAGTACTACCAGCGCATCACGCGCTTTTCGTCGACACTCGCGTTCTTGGCCGATGTGTCGATGGGCACGCTGGGCGGTGCGCTGAAGCGCCGCGAAAAGCTTTCGGCGCGGCTTGGCGACGTGCTGTCGTTGTTGTATCTCGCCAGCGCGACGCTGAAGCGCTACGAGTCCGAAGGACGGCAAGCGGCAGACGCCCCGCTGATGCACTGGGCGATCTGGGATTCGATGTTCAAGGCGCAGACGGCGCTCGAAGGCGTGATCTCCAATTTCCCCAACCGCTTCGTGTCGGCGCTGGTGCGCGCGGTCGTGTTTCCGTTCGGACGGCCGTACTCGGTGCCGTCCGATCGCCTGGGACATGAAGTCGCTGCGCTGTTGCTCACGCCATCGGCCACGCGCGATCGCTTGACCGCCGGCATGTTCATTTCCAAAGCGGACGACGATCCGGTGGGATTGATCGAGCGCGCGCTGGACGCCACGCTCGCCAGCGAGCCGATCGAGGCGAACGTGCGAGCAGCGATCCGCGAGCGACGCATCGAGTCGAAGGCGGGCGATGCGCCGGATGCGATGTTCGCTGCGGCCGCTGCGGCAGGAATCATCAGTGCCGATGAGCACGCATTGGTTCGCGCGCAACGCGTGCTGGCCGCGAAGGTGATCCGCGTCGACGATTTCGAGCAGGACCTCGGTACGTCGCAGATGGAGCCACCGCAGCCGATCACGCGTCATGCGGAAGACGTGATGCAGCCGTCGCCGCGCGTGCGTGCGGTGGCGTAGCAGGCGCTGCCGACGTGCAGGAGCCCATCTACATCGTCGACGGTGCGCGCACGCCATTCCTGAAATCGCGCAATCGGCGAGGGCCATTTTCGGCATCCGATCTCGCCACCGACGCGGGCCGCGCGCTGCTGCTGCGGATGCCGTTCGCGGCCACCGAACTCGATGAGGTGATCCTCGGCTGTGCGGCGCCGTCGCCGGACGAAGTCAATATCGGTCGTGTTGCCGCGCTGCGGATGGGTTGCGGCGACAAGGTGCCGGGGTGGACGGTGATGCGCAATTGCGCGTCGGGCATGCAGTCGATCGACTCGGGGATCGCGCAGATCCTCACGCATCGCTCGGACCTCGTGCTCGCCGGCGGAACCGATGCGCTGTCGCGCGTGCCGCTCATGTATTCGGATGCAATGGTGGGATGGCTGTCGCAATGGTATGCGGCCAAGTCGTTCGGCCAGCGTGCATCGCTGCTGGGGAAATTCCGGCCCGGGTTTCTCGCGCCGGTGATCGGCCTGATGAGAGGGCTCACCGATCCGGTTGTCGGATTGATGATGGGTCAGACCGCGGAGAACGTCGCCTACCGCTTCGGCATCACGCGCCGCGAAATGGACGAATACAGCGCTCGCTCGCATGCGCGCCTGCTCGCCGCGCAGGCCGTGGGCGTCTTTGCACGCGAGATCGTTGCGCTGTACGACGATGCCGGCACGCTGCATGCGCGCGACGATGGCGTGCGCGAGGATTCCACTGCGGACAACCTCGCCAAGCTGCGTCCGTACTTCGACCCCAAGTTCGGCAACGTGACCGCCGGCAACAGCTCGCAGATCACCGATGGCGCGGCATGGGTGGTGCTCGCCTCGCAGCGGGCGGTCGATCGGCACCGACTGTCGCCGCGCGGACGCATCATCGATGTGCAGTGGGCGGCGCTGGATCCAGCGGTCATGGGGCTCGGTCCCGTGTACGCGGCGACGCCCATACTCACGCGCAACAACCTGGGTCTCAACGATCTCGACGCATGGGAAATCAACGAGGCCTTCGCGGCGCAGGTGCTGGGCTGCCTGCGTGCCTGGCAGAGCGACGACTATTGCCGCGACGAGCTCGGCTTGCCGCATGCGCTGGGGACGCTCGATGAATCGCGGCTCAACGTCGATGGTGGCGCGATCGCGCTCGGCCATCCGGTCGGCGCGTCGGGAACCCGCATCGTGCTGCACCTGCTGAACGCCCTCGAACGCACCGGCGGCAAGCGCGGCATCGCCGCGATCTGCATCGGCGGCGGCATGGGCGGCGCCATGCTCGTCGAGCGCCCATGACCGACACGACATTGCGCAACTGGACGCTGTCCCGCGCGGGCGGAGGGCTCGCGACGCTGACACTCGACAAGGCGCAGGCGACCGTCAATACGCTGTCGGCCGACGTGATGGCCGAACTCGACGCGGCGCTCACGTTGCTCGAGGCCACGCCGCCGACGGGACTCGTGATCCGCTCCGGCAAGCGCAACGGCTTCATTGCGGGCGCGGACATCGACGAATTCCGCCGCGCACAAGGCGCGGCCGATGCGATCGCGATCGTGCGCCGGGGCGCCACGCTGTTCGATCGCCTGGCGCGTGTGCCTTATCCGACGCTGGCGCTGATCAATGGCTTCTGCCTCGGCGGCGGCCTCGAGCTCGCGCTTGCGTGCCGCTACCGGATCGCCGTCGACGATCCATCCACGCGGATGGGCCTGCCCGAAGTGATGCTGGGCATCGTGCCCGGTTGGGGCGGCATCAAGCGGCTGCCGCGACTGATCGGCGCACCGGCTGCGCTTGACCTGCTATTGAGCGGCCGCAGCGTCGATGCGCGCACCGCGAAGCGGCTCGGCATCGTCGACGAAGCCGTGCCGCAGCGCGTCGTCGACAACGCGGTCGGCATCGTCATGCGCGGATTGCCGCCGCCGCATTCACTGCCGCTCGCGCTGTGGTTGACGCTGCAACCGCTCTCGCGCCGGTTGATTGCCGGTCAAGCCGCGAAGAAGGTCGCGCGCCGTGCGCGGCGCGAGCACTATCCCGCGCCCTATACCATCCTCGAGCTCTTCACGCGCTTCGACGGCGATGCGCTGGCCCCGCCCGCCGCCGATCCGGCGTCGATGCAGACGCTGCTCGGCGCGCCGAACTTCGGCAACCTGATACGCGTATACACGTTGCAGGAGCGCCTGAAGGCGCTGGGCAAGGACGACACGACGAAGCTGCGCCACGTGCACGTGATCGGCGCAGGAACGATGGGTGGCGATATCGCGGCATGGTGTGCATTGCGCGGTCTTGTCGTCACGCTGCAGGACCAGGACAGTGCGCGCATCGCGCCGGCGATGGCGCGCGCCGGCAAACTGTTCCGCGAGCGGCTGAAGGATGCGCGGCGCGCGCGGGACGCGCACGACCGGCTGATCCCCGACGTCGCCGGTGATGGCGTCGCGCGCGCCGATATGATCATCGAAGCGATATTCGAAAACGTGGATGCCAAGCGCGTGTTGTTCGCGAAGGTCGAACAGACTGCGCGCGCCGATGCGATCCTGGCGACCAACACCTCGTCGATTCCACTGGAGCAGATCGCCGTCGCGCTGCGCGACCCGTCGCGTCTGTGCGGGTTGCATTTCTTCAATCCGGTGGCGAAGATGATGCTGGTCGAAGTCGTCGTCGGTGTGCAGACGGCCGCAGCGCTCACGCCGCGCGCGCTGGCGTTCGTGCGCCAGATCGACAAATTGCCGTTGCCGGTTGCGAGCATGCCGGGTTTCCTGGTCAACCGGCTGCTGGCGCCATACCTGATGGCCGCCATGCGCGCGGTCGACGACGGCATTGCGAGGGAGACCGTCGACGAAGCAGCGCTCGCGTTCGGCATGCCGATGGGTCCGCTCGAGCTCGCCGACACGGTTGGCCTCGACATCTGCATCGCCGTGGGCAAGCTGCTCGGCGACGAGCAATCTGCGCCGCGCTGCCTGATGCAGCGGGTGGCGGCGGGGAAGCTCGGCCGCAAGACTGGCGAGGGCTTCTATCGCTGGGTCGACGGCAAGGCGCAGAAAGTCGTGGCCGCGGAAGTGCCGGCGGGATTGGCGCAACGCCTGATCGCGCCGCTGGTCGCCGAGGCGCGCAGCGCGCTCGCGACGGGCGTGGTCGCCGATGCGGACCTTGTCGATGCGGGCGCGATCTTCGGTGCAGGCTTTGCGCCGTTTCGGGGTGGTCCACTGTTTGATGCAGAACGCACTGCGGGGGATTCAGCGGGCGCGTGATGGAGTTCGGCGGTGCTGGCAACGCAATGCCTGCGACGCGAATACGCGCCTGCACAGGTGCGAGACGAAGGCGTCGCCGGTTCGCGCGCCAGGTTGCACGAGCGAACGAGGGAGGGAGTCGTGGACAAGTTCTGGGTGGCGAGCTATCCCGCCGGCGTGCCTGCCGAGATCGACATCGACGAGTACGCGTCGGTACGCGACGTCGTCGAGGATTCCTTCGACAAATATCCATCACGCACGGCCTTCAGCTGCATGGGCCGCTCGATCTCGTTTCGCGATCTCGATGCGCAATCGGCCGCGTTCGGTGCGTGGCTGCAAGGGCTGGGATTGAGCAAGGGTGCGCGCGTGGCGCTGATGATGCCCAACATTCTGCAGTATCCGGTCACGCTGTTCGGCACGCTGCGCGCCGGATACACCGTCGTCAACGTCAACCCGCTGTATACGCCGCGCGAACTCGAACACCAGTTGAAGGATTCGGGCGCGGAGGCGATCGTCGTCCTCGAGAACTTCGCGCATACGCTGCAGGAAGTCATCGCACGCACGTCGGTGCGCCACATCGTGGTGACGTCGATCGGCGGGATGCTCGGTGCCAAGGGCCTGCTGGTCGACATCGTGCTGCGCCGCGTGAAGAGAATGGTCAAGGCGTGGTCGCTGCCGGGCGCGATCCGCCTCGCGGATGCGCTGGCCGACGGACGCAAGCGGGCGTTGACGCGCGTGGCCATCGGCCACGACGACATCGCCTTCCTGCAATACACGGGAGGCACCACCGGCGTCGCCAAGGGCGCGATGCTGCTCCATCGCAACATGGTCGCCAACCTGTTGCAGGCGCGGGCATGGGTACGCCCGTTCCTGGGCACGGACCGGCGGCAGGTGATCATCACGCCGCTGCCGCTGTACCATATATTTTCGCTGACGGCGAACTGCCTCCTGTTCATGTCGCTGGGCGGCGAGAACGTGCTGATACCGAATCCCCGTAACATACCGAAGCTGGTCCGCGAGATGGGGCGTTACCGGTTCACCGCGATCACCGGCGTCAACACGCTGTTCAATGCGCTGCTCAACCATCCGGGTTTCGCCAAGCTCGATTTTTCGGGGCTGGTGTTCGCGCTCGGCGGCGGCATGGCAGTGCAGGAATCGGTCGCGCGCCGGTGGAAGGAAGTCACCGGCGTGACGCTGTCGGAAGCGTACGGCTTGACCGAGACATCGCCCGCTGTGACGATCAATCCGCTCGACTTGCCCGCGTACAACGGCTCGATCGGACTTCCGGTGCCATCGACCGAAATCGCGTTGCGTGACGACGCCGGCAACGACGTCCCGCTGGGTGAGCGCGGGGAGATCTGCATCCGTGGCCCGCAGGTGATGGCCGGATACTGGCAGCGGCCGGATGATACGGCCAGCGCGATATCGGCCGACGGCTTCTTCGCCAGCGGCGACATCGGGGTGATGGACGCGCAAGGCTATGTGCGCGTCGTCGATCGCAAGAAGGACATGATCCTGGTTTCCGGATTCAACGTCTTCCCGAACGAGGTCGAGGCCGTGGTTGCAATGCACCCCGGCGTGCTGGAATGCGCGGTGGTCGGGGTTCCCGATGCGCGATCGGGCGAAGCGGTGCGGCTGTTCGCCGTCAAGCGCGACCCGAGCCTTACCGCGGAACAGCTGATCCAGTATTGCCGCGACCAGTTGACCGCCTACAAGGTGCCCCGCGAAGTCGAGTTTCGCAGTGATCTGCCGAAGTCGAACGTCGGCAAGATCCTGCGTCGCGAACTGCGCGACGAGGCGAAGGGGGCGCCCGCATGACGCGCCAGATGCATCCCCACGACGGCGCCGACAAGCGGAACATCGTGCTGCCGGACGCGCAGCCCGTGCTGCGGGTGGTGCCGATGCCCGCCGATGTCAACCAGCACGGCGACATCTTCGGCGGCTGGATCATGTCGCAGGTCGATATCGCCGGTGGCGTGCTCGCGGCGCGCAAGGCGCGTGGTCGCGTGGCCACCGTCGCCGTCAACTCGTTCACGTTCAAGGAGCCGGTGCTGGTTGGCGATGTCGTCAGCTTCTACGGCGAAGTGCTGCGCATGGGGCGCACGTCGCTGACCGTTGCGATCGAGGTCTACGCGCAGCGCAATCCCGACGACCTGGTGACGGTCAAGGTGACCGAGGCCAGCCTCACCTACGTGGCCGTTGGTGCCGACCGACGCCCGCGGCCGATTGCGCCGTGAAGGCATCCACGGCTGTACCGCCGTACAAGAACGCGCGCACGCTTGCGCGCACGTACCGTGTATAGTCGCCGGGACCCCCTGGCGCAGGGCATGCGGGCCTGCGCAGTGGCGATCGATGCATCGGTGCAAATGCCTTCCGCTTGTCAACGAGGAGACTTCTGATCATGGATTCCAGCCACTTCCGACGCACCCGGATCGCCGCAGCCGTCGCAGGGACGTTGTTCACGCTCAGCGCGGGCCACTCGTACGGCGCCGCATTCGCGTTGCAGGAGCAAAGCGCAAGCGGATTGGGTAACGCGTTTGCCGGCGGCGCAGCTGCCGCCGAGGACGCGAGCTCGATGTCGGTCAATCCAGCAACGCTGTCGAAGTACACGACCAACCAGATCGTCATGGGTGTGCATGTGATCACGCCATCGATCAAGTTCAGGGACGACGGTTCGCAGCCGGCGGCCTTCCAGCCGCTCGGCGACAGCGGCGGCGATGGCGGCAAGACGGTGCCGCTGCCCAACCTCTATCTGGCGGTGCCGATCAACCACGACCTGGTATTCGGTCTCGGCGTCAACGTGCCGTTCGGGCTGGTCACCGAATACAACGACAACTTCGTCGGCCGCTTCCAGGGCATCAAGTCCGAAGTCAAGACGATCAACATCAACCCCGCGCTTTCGTGGAAGGTGACCGACCGGCTTGCGCTGGGTCTCGGGGTCGACTGGCAGCACATCGACGCCACGTTCACCAGCGCCGTCAATTATTCGGGCGCCATCGCGCAGGCAGCTCAGAGCGCCGCGGCGCAGGGCCTGATCCCGGCGTCGTCGGTGCCGAGCATCGTCGGCGCGACTACCGGCTTGCAATCGAAGTCGACCGTCGACGGCGATGACAGTGCGTGGGGTTGGAACGCGGGCCTGCTGTGGGATCTCAATTCGACGACGCGTGTCGGCGTCAGCTACCGTTCGCCGATCCGCTACAAGGTCACCGGCAATGTCGGTTTCGACAATCCTGTGCCCAGCGTGCCCGCACCGCTGGCGCCGGTGGTCGGGCTCCTGACGCAACAGATCAATTCGATCGCGCTGTTCAGCGGCGGCGTGACTTCCGACCTCAAGTTGCCCGGTTCGGCAAACGTGTCCATGTTCCAGTCGTTCAACGATCGCTGGGACTGGATGGCGGACGTGCAATGGACTGGGTGGTCGACGTTGCAGAACCTGACGTTCGTGCGTACCACCGGATCGGTGCTGCAAGCGACGCCGGAGAACTTCGACGACACCTGGCGCGTATCGGCGGGTGCGACGTACAAGTACAACGACCAATGGAAGTTCCGCGGAGGTGTCGCGTGGGACCAGTCCCCGGTCAACAGCAGCGACCGCACGGTGCGCCTGCCGGACGGCGATCGTTACTGGCTGGCAGGCGGCGCGCAGTACAGGTTCTCGCCGCAGCTGAAGTTCGACGTTGGTCTCGCGTATCTGTTCGTGAAGAAGCCCGGCATCGACCAGAACGAAGGCAGCACCGCGCAGAACGCGCTCGTCAGCGGACACTACAATGAGAGTGTGCTCGTCGTGTCCGGGCAGCTCGTCTACTCGTTCTGACGCATGCAAGTCGCGTGCATGGCGCCGTGCGGCGGCGTGCACGCGGTGAGTCACCTCACCTGCGGCGCGCAATGATGCGCCCGCGACCTTCACGCCATGGATTCCCCTTCCTCCGACACCATCGCAAGCGCGCCAGAGCAGCCGGCGCGCTTGATCGTACGCCGCGCAGCTGTGCTGGGTGCTGGCGTGATGGGCGCGCAGATCGCGGCGCACCTGGCCAACGCCGGCGTGCGCGTGCTGCTGTTCGACCTGCCTTCGCAGCAGGGCGACATCGACGCGATCGCGCGCAAGGCTGTCGCCGGCCTCGCGAAGCTCGAGCCCGCACCGCTTGGGCACCCGGGTGTCGCCGCGGCGATCGAGATCGCCAACTACGTCGATGACGTTGCGCGCCTGCGCGAATGCGACCTCGTCATCGAGGCGATCGCCGAGCGACTCGACTGGAAGCGCGACCTGTACGCCAAGGTCGCGCCGCACATCGCGCCCACCGCGGTCGTGGCATCGAACACATCCGGACTGTCGATCGCGGCGCTCGACGAAGCGATGCCGCCCACGCTGCGATCGCGCTTCTGCGGCGTTCATTTCTTCAATCCGCCGCGCTACATGCACCTGGTCGAGCTGATCGCGGCGCCGTCTACCGATGCCGCGCTGCTCGATGCGCTGGAGACTTTCCTGACGACGACGCTGGGCAAGGGCGTCGTGCGGGCGCGCGACACGCCGAACTTCATCGCCAATCGCATCGGCGTGTTCTCGATCCTGGCGACGATGATTCATACGTCGCGACTCGGCATCGGCTACGACACGGTCGATGCATTGACAGGGCCCGCGATCGGCAGGCCGAAAAGCGCGAGCTTTCGCACCGTCGACGTGGTCGGGCTCGACATCACCGCGCACGTGATCGCGACGATGCGCGACGCGCTACCCGACGATCCGTGGCATGCGAGCTTCACCGAGCCGCCGGTGCTGACCGCACTGGTCGCCAAGGGTGCGCTTGGACAAAAGACGGGCGCCGGGTTCTATCGCAAGGTCGGGCGCGAGATCGAGGTGCTGGATGCTGTGGTCGGGGATTACCGGCCTTCGGCTGCACAGGCGGCGCCGGAAGTGCTGGCGATTCTGGCGCAGAAGGACCCACGGCAGATGCTGCTGCAATTGCGCGCGGGCGCGCATCCGCAGGCGCAGCTTTTGTGGGCGATCTTTCGCGATGTGTTCCATTATGCGGCGTTCCACCTGGCCCGCATCGCCGACAATGCGCGCGACGTCGACCTCGCATTGCGTTGGGGCTTCGGCTGGAAGGCGGGTCCGTTCGAGACCTGGCAGGCGGCTGGGTTTGCCGAAGTCGCGCAGTTGATACGCGAGGAGATCGCCGCTGGCCGCACGCTCGCATCGGCGCCGCTTCCCGCCTGGATCGACGCAGCGCCGGTCGTCGCGGCGAAGGGCGTGCATGCGCCGCAGGGATCCTGGTCGCCGCAGCGCGACGCATTCGTCGCACGCTCCGCGCTGCCGGTCTACCGCCGCCAGCGCTATCCCGACGCGGTAATCGGCGAGCGCTTCGAGCGCGGCACGACGGTGTTCGAGACCGAGGCGCTGCGGATGTGGCATCTCGAATCCGACATTGGCATCGTATCGTTCAAGACCAAGCAGAACACCGTCAGCAGCGAAGTCCTCGATGGGCTGCATCGCGCGATCGATGCCGCGGAGGCGCAATTCGCGGGCCTGGTGCTGTGGCAGACACGCGAGCCCTTTTCGCTGGGCGCCAACCTCGTATCCCTGGCGCCGGCGATCGAGGCGAAGCAATGGAAGGTCATTGAAGACGTGATCGCGCGGTTCCAGCAGGCGTCGATGCGGCTGCGCTATTGCATGGTGCCTACGGTGGCGGCCGTGCGCGGGATGGCGCTCGGCGGAGGCTGCGAGCTGACGATGCATTGCGATCGTGCGGTGGTGGCGTTCGAGACCTACATCGGCCTCGTCGAGGCAGGCGTGGGACTGCTGCCCGGTGGCGGCGGCACCAAGGAGTTTGCGATGCGCGCCGACGACGATGTCGCGCGGGGGCGCGTGGGCGGCCAGCAGGATGCTTTTCCGTTCGTGCGCACTTACTTCCAGAACGTGGCCACCGCAAAAGTGTCGAAGAGCGCGCTGGACGCGAAGGCGCTCGGCTACCTGCGCGCCTCTGACATCGTCGTCATGCACGCGGGAGAACTGCTGTACGTGGCGCAAAGCGAAGCCCGTGCGCTGGCTGAAACCGGCTACCGGCCGCCACTGCCGCGCAGCGCAATCGCGGTCTGCGGGCAGACCGGCATCGCCACGCTCGAAATGCTGCTGGTCAACATGCGCGACGGTGGTTACATCTCGGCATACGATTTCGATGTCGGCCTGGCGATCGCACGCGTGATCTGCGGGGGAGAAATCGACGCCGGCAGCGAGGTCGACGAGCGCTGGCTGCTGGACCTCGAGCGGCGCGAGTTCATGGCGCTATTGCAAAACGACAAGACGCAGGCGCGCATCGCGCATACGCTCGCAACCGGCAAGCCACTGCGCAACTGACCATGACACGCCAGATCACCGAAGCCTATGTAGTCGCCGCCACGCGCGTCGCGGTCGGCAAGGCACCGCGCGGCGTCTACCGGCACACGCGTCCCGACGACCTGCTGGCCCACGTGCTGCGCAGCGTGCTCGCGCAGGTGCCTTCCATCGCGCAAGGACGCATCGACGACGTTGTCATCGGCTGCGCGATGCCGGAGTACGAGCAGGGCATGAACGTGGCGCGGATCGGCTTGTTGCTGGCGGGATTGCCGCCCGGTGTCGCGGGCGTGACGATCAACCGCTTCTGCTCGTCCGGGCTCAACGCGGTGTCGATCGCGGCCGACCGCATTCGTGTCGGCGAGGCCGACATCATGATTGCCGGCGGCACCGAGAGCATGTCGATGATTCCGATGCTCGGGCGGCTTGCGATCAACGAGCGCGTGTTCGCGGGTGACGAGACGATCGGCATTGCCTACGGCATGGGGCTGACCGCCGAACGCGTTGCCACGCAGTGGAACGTGTCGCGAGAAGACCAGGATGCGTTCGCGCTGGCGTCACACCGGAAAGCGATCGCCGCGCAGGCGCGCGGCGACTTCGCGGCCGAGATCAGCCCGTACAGCGTCGATGCGCGCGACCCGGACCTCGCCACTGGCACGATTCGCGAATCGCGGCGCGCGATCGAAGCCGACGAAGGCCCTCGCGCGGATACATCGATGCAGGTGCTCGCCAAATTGAAGCCGGTGTTCGCCGCCAGGGGTTCGGTCACCGCGGGCAACAGCTCGCAGACGTCCGATGGGGCGGGTGCCGCGATCCTGGTCTCCGAGCGGGTGCTGAAGGAACTCGAATTGCCACCACTTGCGCGTTTCGCCGGATTCGCCGTCGCCGGCGTGCCGCCGGACGTCATGGGCATCGGGCCGATCGCCGCCATTCCGAAGGTGCTTGCGCGCGCGGGTATCAGCAAGGAGCAGCTCGACTGGATCGAGCTCAACGAAGCGTTTGCCGCGCAGTCGCTGGCGGTGGTCCGCACGCTCGATCTCGACCCCGCGAAAATCAATCCGTTGGGTGGCGCGATCGCGCTCGGGCATCCGCTCGGTGCGACCGGCGCAATCCGTACGGCAACGATCCTCCACGGCATGCGCAGGCGCAAGCAGAAGTTCGGCCTCGTGACCATGTGCATTGGCACCGGCATGGGTGCTGCAGGATTGTTCGAGGCACTCTAGTGGACCGTAACCGTCGAACGCGTAGTGCCTGGCTGGCGATCCATGCCGATCGCCGCGTTGCCGAATCTCGCAAGGGGGCTCACCCTTGTTTCGCTTCGGCGCCTTGCGCGCCGCGTGGATCACCGCGCCAGAGCGCTATGCTCACTACCGATTCGACTGTTACGGCCCACTAGCGCCTGACCGTGCCGTTGCCGCATCTCCTGGCGTCGCCCGAAGAAAGGCCAATATGATCCGCCTGCTCGTGTTACTCGTCATGCTCGCATGCCCGCTGTTTGCGGTCGCGCTGGACATCCACGGTGTCACGCTCGCCGAACGCACCGATGTCGGCGGGCACTCGCTGGTGCTCAACGGCGGCGGCACGCGAACCAAGATCGTGTTCAAGGTGTATGTCGGCAGCCTCTACCTGCCGCAGCCCGCGAAGGACCTCGGCGGCGTGCTCGCGCAATCGCCGCGGCGGATCCGCATGGACCTGTTGCGCAACTTGTCGGCCGACCAGCTGTCGGATGCATTGCTGGGGGGATTGAAGGACAACAACAGCGATG
Organism: Casimicrobiaceae bacterium; assembly: GCA_039935875.1. Taxonomy (GTDB): domain Bacteria; phylum Pseudomonadota; class Gammaproteobacteria; order Burkholderiales; family Casimicrobiaceae; genus VBCG01. Next base: position 4,368 of record JBDTJK010000236.1, on the reverse strand, counting down.
CGCAGCTGGCCGCCATCAAAGACGAAACCGGGCAGATGGTGGCCGCGATGGAGGGCTTCGGCGACGTCAGGAAAGGCAGTGTCGTGACGCTCGATTTCATCGATGGCGCGACGCGCATCGCGCTTGACGACAAGCTGCGCGCCACGATCCCCGGCGCCGCATTCAACGATGCGCTGACGCGCGTGTGGCTAGGCGCCAAGCCGGTACAGGCGGACCTGAAGGCGGCGATGCTGGGGGCCGCCGCGAACTGACGACGTGTTGCTGATGGGCGGTTGCGTAGCGTTACCGGCTGCTGGCACGCGCGTCGCACGCACATCATCTGGCAGTCGCCGCAGCGGCGTGGGCCAGCAGATGCGCGCTGGATTTTTCTCAACCTGCCGTTCGCGCGGCAGCAACGAAGTGGACACCAAGACCATGCACGCACGTACTCCGATCGTATTAGCCATCCTCGCCGTGTGTTGCGCGTTCGACCCCGCGCTCGCGCAGACACCGCCGGCTCAGTCGAGCGCCGTGACGGTACCCCCGGCCGTCCCGGTCCCGCCTGCGGCGCCGCCACAGGCGTTGCCAGCGGCAGGTGCCATGGCGCCCGCGGGGGCAAGCCACGCGCCGATGGCTGCTGCGACGAACACCATCGCCGACCTGGACTGGCTGCACGGCTGCTGGGCAGGGGAAGTCAACCAGCGCAAGTTCACCGAACAGTGGACAGCGCCGGCGGCAGGGATGATGCTGGGATTGGGGCATACGGTGATGAACGGCAAGACGCAGTCGTTCGAATTCATGCGCATCGAGACGCGCGACGACGGCAAGCTTGCATACATCGCCAAGCCCGGCGACAAGGCGGAGGAGGGGTATGTCTACCAAGGCATTCAGGATGACCGCGGCATGAGCGGCTTTGTGTTTTCCAATCCGGCACGCGATTTTCCGTCGCAGATTGTCTACACCCGCGGACTGGGCGGCGAGCTGTACGCGTATGTGAAGGGGAAGATCAACGGCGTCGACCGGCAGGTGATCTATCCATTCCACCGCGTCGATTGCGCAAGCGGCAAGTCGCTCTGACGTGGACTCGGAGCTGCGCAGCACGGCACTGGCGAACTTCGAGCGCATGCTTGCCGCCGGCAAGGATGGTGCGTTGTTGCGTTTTTCGCTCGGCACCGGCTATCTCATTGCGGGCGACGCCCAGGCGGCTGTGCCCCACCTCGCCAAGGCGCTCGAATTCGATCCGCGCTACACCGCCGCGTGGAAGTTCTACGCCAAAGCGCTGCTCGCGGCCGGGCGGGACGCCGACGCGCGCAACGCCTACGCCGAGGGCATCCGCGTCGCGAACGAGCGTGGCGACAAGCAGGCCGGCAAGGAAATGACCGTGTTCCTGCGCCGTCTTGAATCGGCGACGCAAGGCCGCGCACCTGGCGAAACCCCGGCGTTGCCGGAGGGCTGAGGCCACGTCTGCGCCGGCCGCGCACCACCCGCGCGACATCGAACACCGGATTGATGCGGCAGTCGCACTATACTGCGCGCGATACGTGCAGTGCGGCAGCCGCCGCCGCGCACGCGACACCCACCTCGCGCCCATGACTTCCTCTCCCGGCGTCGTCACCTTCCTGTTCACCGACATCGAAGGCAGCACGCGGTTGTGGGAGGATGACGCCACGTGGATGCAGTCTGCGCTGGCGCGCCACGATGCCATCGCGCGCGACGTGGTAAGGCAGTACCGCGGAGTGCTGGTCAAGATGACCGGTGACGGCGTGCATGCCGCTTTCGACGACCCGCTCGACGCCGTCATGGCGGCGCTTGCGCTGCAATCCGTATTCGCGCTTGGAGCCGGCGAGCTTGCGTTGCCGCTGCAGGTGCGCTGCGGCATACATGCCGGCATCGGCGAACGCCGTGACGGCGATTTCTACGGGCCTGCGATCAATCGCGCCGCGCGGATCATGGCGGCCGCGCATGGCGGCCAGGTGCTGGTGTCGCAGACCGTCGCCGGCCTCATCGCTGGTCGACTTGCGCTGCCTGCGACGCTGCGCGACCTGGGCAGCGTGCGCTTGCGCGACCTGGCCAGCGCAGAAAATATCCACCAGCTCCTGCATCCTTCGCTGCGTGCGGAGTTTCCGCCGTTGCGCTCGCTGGAAGCGACGCCCAACAATTTACCGCAGCAGCTCACGTCGTTCATCGGGCGCGAGCGCGAGCTCGCCGAGGTCACGGCGCTCGTCGGTCGCGCGCGCCTGGTGACACTGACCGGTCCGGGCGGCATCGGCAAGACGCGGCTGTCGCTGCAGGCCGCGGCTGACGTGATGGACCGGTTTCCCGACGGAGTCCACCTCGTCGAGTTGGCCCCCGTTTCCGATCCACGGATGGTTGCGCAGGCGGTGGCGACGCCGATCGGCGTGAAGGAGGAAGCCGGGCACTCGATCGTTGACGCATTGGCGAGCCACGTGCGGGACCGCAGCATGCTGCTGATCCTCGACAACTGTGAGCACCTGGTGCAGTCGTGCGCCGAGCTCGCCACCACTTTGCTGCGCGCAGGCAGCGGCCTGCACATCATCGCATCGAGCCGCGAGGCGCTGCGAGTTGCCGGTGAATCGAGCTATCCGGTTCCGTCGTTGTCGCTGGCGCGCGATGGTGCCGGGGAAGCGGGCGCTCCGAACGCGCAATCGGAAGCAGTCAAACTGTTCGTCGAGCGCGCAACGGCCGCGCGGCCGGCGTTTCGCCCGGGTGCCGACAACCTATCCAGCATCAGCGCCATTTGCGGCAGGCTGGATGGTATTCCGCTGGCGATCGAGCTTGCCGCCGCCTGTACGCGCACGATGTCGGTGGCGCGCATTGAGCAGCGCCTGTCCGATCGCTTTCGCTTGCTGGCAACCGGCGACCGGGCGGCGTTGCCGCGACAGCAGACATTGCGGGCGTTGATCGACTGGAGCTACGACCTGCTGACCCCGACCGAGCAGGCTTTGCTGCGCGCGCTGTCCGTGTTTGCGGGCGGCTTCACGATGGAGGCCGCAGCAGCCGTGGCGAGCGGCGGCGCCCTCGACCCCGCTGCCGACGTCGACGAACTGGTACGCAGGCTTGTCGAGAAGTCGCTGGTTGCCCACGACCTTGACAGCGACCGTTGCGGTTTGCTCGAGACGGTGCGCCAGTATGCACAGGATCGCTTGCGCGAGGCGCACGAGGAAGCGCACGTGCGAGACCGGCATCTCGGCTACCAGGTTGAATTTGCAAACCGCGCGCAGCCAAAATTTTTCGGTGCGGAGTGCGCCAGATGGCTCGCAATGCTCGATGCCGAACGCGAAAACGTCGTGCTTGCGCTTGCGCACTGCGATTACGCGCGCGGAGGCGCTGATGCCAGCATGCAGATCGCGGTGGCGACGAAGTTCTATTGGTTCAACCGCGGATTGCTCGAGCTGGGCTATCGCATCTGCAATGAGGCCCTCGGCCGCAGCACCGAGCCAAGCGCGCTTCGCGTGCGTGCGCTGCTCGCGGCGGGCCAGTTCGCGTCGTGGCGCGGGCACTATGACGTGGCGTTCGAACACCTCGAGCAGGGTCTTGCGATCGCCCGTGATGCCGGCGAATCGGAGCTTACGGCCACCATTCTGCAGCCGCTGGGAATCGCTGCGCTCGGGCTCGGCAATCGCCGTGCCGCGCGCGACTATCTCGAGGAGGCGCTGGCCCTTGCACGCCAGGGCGGCGACAAGCATGGGCTCGCGGCGGCGCTGAACCAGGTCGCGATGGTCGAGCGCATCGATGGTCGCACAGCCCGCGCTGCGGAGCACTACGCGCAGGCGCTGGTGCTCGCACGCGAACTCGAAGACTCGGCGATCGTCGCGGTTACGCTGCTCAATCTCGCAATGGTGGCAATCATTCGCGCAAGCCCTGCCGAAGCCCCGGGGCTGCTGCTGGAGGCGTTACGAATCGGCGAGGCAAGTGGCGACCGGCCCGCTGTGCAGGGCGTTCTCGACGTGTGCACGGCGCTGGCGTCGATGTCCGGGGACTCGATCATCGCCGCGCGCTTCCACGGCATGGCGAAACGCCAGCTGGAGGAGGTCGGCATGCAACGCGATCCCGTCGATACGGCATTCCTGATGCCATGGATCGAGCGCGCCCGCCAGGATCTCGGGACGGCGGCGTTCGCCGCAGCGAGCGGCGCCGGCCGCGACATGGACTATGCGCGCGTTGTCGTCGACGCTAAAAAGTGGCTCGACACGCCCATGCCATGAGCTACTTATTGAACACGAACGGGTCGAGAGCGGGAATCTTGACTTCGCCGTCAGTGCTCTGCCATAACAGGTTGATCGTGTATTTGTAGCCTCGCGTGTCCGGGGACGAGGGCGGCGCCTTATCGACGCATTGGTACTCCTTGTCGTTAATCGACTTGCAATC
>JBDTJK010000235.1:0-3504 GCA_039935875.1 Casimicrobiaceae bacterium | reverse complement strand
GTCATCGGCGGCGGCGATACCGGATCGGACTGCATCGGTACGTCCAACCGCCAGGGAGCGGTGTCGATCGTGCAGTTCGAGCTTTTGCCGCAGCCTCCCGCGCACGAGAACAAGCCGCTGACGTGGCCCAACTGGCCGATCAAGCTGCGCACGTCGTCGTCGCAGGAAGAAGGCTGCGAGCGCGACTGGGCGGTGATGACCAAGCGCTTCGAAGGTCGCGACGGCCGCGTCGAGAAGCTGGTCGGCGCACGGGTCGAATGGGCCAGGGATGCAGGTGGTCAGTTGCGCATGACCGAGGTCGCGGATTCGGAGTTCGAGATCAAGGCCGACCTCGTGTTGCTGGCGATGGGCTTTGCCGGGCCGCGCACCGCGATGCTCGACGCATTCGGCGTCGAGCGCGATGCGCGCGGCAACGTGCGGGCGACAGCCGACGACTACCGCACCAGCGTCGACCGCGTGTACGCCGCGGGCGACATGCGTCGCGGCCAGTCGCTGGTGGTGTGGGCGATTCGCGAAGGTCGCCAGTGCGCGCGCGCCGTCGACGAGTTCCTGATGGGATCGAGCGAGTTGCCGCGTTAGGCGAAGCGATGAGCGGCGCGACGACGATCGACCTCGCCAGCTGGCAGCCACATGTCAGCGCGGCCGACACGCACGCGCACGCGCATGCGCTGGAGGATGGTGGAGTGCTGGTGCTGCCGCGGCTCGCATTCGTGCTGAGCGCAGCTGAATCGCGCTTCCTCGACCCGCGCTGGTCCGATGGTCGCGCCAAGAACATCAGCCTCGACCGCGGCGAAATCCGCGGCAGCAGCGCGCATGGCGCCGACCGCGACGCGATGCGCGCGATGGTAGCGCGCTTCGCCGCCGACGCGAGCACGCTGGTGGCCACACTGTTTCCACGCTACGCAAGCCACCTGACGCGCGCACGCACCAGCTTCCGGCCGCAGCCGGCGTCCGGACGCCGGGTGTCATGGCGCAAGGACGATACCCGGCTGCATGTCGATGCGTTCGTGTCGCGCCCCAATCACGGCGAGCGGATCTTGCGCGTGTTCTGCAACGTCAACCCGGCGGGCGTCGACCGCGTGTGGCGGATCGGCGAGCCGTTTGCCGCGATGGCAGCGCACTTCCTGCCGTCGATCCGCCACATGCGCCGCGGCGAGGCGACGCTGCTCGGTGCGCTGCACGTGACCAAGGGCCGGCGCAGCGAATACGACCACCTGATGCTGGGATTGCACGATGCCGCCAAGGCAGACATCGGCTACCAGCGGGGTTCGCCGCAACAGGAAGTGCGCTTTGTGCCCGGCACCACGTGGATCTGCTTTTCCGACCAGGTGATGCACGCGGCGATGGGTGGCCAGTTCATGTTCGAGCAGACGATCCACCTGCCGCTCGCGGCACTCTACGAGCCTGCGAACGCGCCGCTTGCGATCCTGCAGCGCCTGACCGGCAGGCAGCTGGTCGACCAGGCTGCCTAGTTCGGCAACGCCGATGATCCCGATCGCCAACGACACGCTGTTGCGTGCGCTGCGCCGCGAGCCGTGCGCGCACGTGCCGGTGTGGCTGATGCGCCAGGCGGGACGCTACTTGCCGGAATACAACGTCGTGCGCAAACGCGCAGGCAGCTTCATGGCGCTGGCGACCTCCCCCGCACTCGCCACCGAGGTGACGTTGCAGCCGCTTGCGCGATTTGCGCTCGATGCGGCGATCCTGTTTTCCGACATTCTCACCGTGCCCGATGCGATGGGGCTCGGATTGAGCTTCGCCGAAGGCGAAGGTCCCCGCTTCGCACGCCCGCTGCGCGACGAGGAGGCGATTGCCGCATTGCGCGTCCCCGATCTCGCCAGGCTGCGCTATGTATTCGATGCGGTGGCGGAAATCAAGCGCGCACTCAAAGGCAGCGTGCCGTTGATCGGATTCGCCGGCAGCCCGTTCACGCTGGCCGCCTACATGATCGAGGGCGGCGGCAGCGACGACGGCTTCGCACGCGTGCGGCGCATGGCGGCGGCGCGTCCCGACCTGTTGCAGCGGATAGTCGACGTCAACGCCGAGGCCGTCGCGACGTACCTGTGCGCACAGGTGGAAGCGGGCGCCGATGTCGTGATGCTGTTCGATACCTGGGGCGGCTTGCTGCCGGCCGCCGCGTGGCGGCGCCATTCGCTGGCTGCGATGCAGGCAGTGCTCGCACGGTTGCCGGCGGGCGTGCCGTCGATCCTGTTCACCAAGGGCGGCGGCGCGTGGCTCGCCGATCTGGCGGCCAGCGGTGCCGCGTGCATCGGCCTCGACTGGACGGTTGATCTTGCGCGCGCCCGCACGGCACACGGCGCGAGCGTGGCGCTGCAGGGTAACCTCGACCCTCTGGTGTTGACCACGGATGAAGCGACGGTCGAGCGCGAGACTCGTGCAGTGGTGCGTGCCGCGGGAAGTGCGCCGGGCTTCGTGTTCAACCTGGGGCATGGCATCGTGCCGCAGACTCCTCCGGAGAATGTCCGCGTGCTGGTGGATGCCGTGCATGCCGAATCTTCACGCTGAAAAAATTGCTTTCTTTGCACGCAGGCGTCCAGAGGGAAAATCGCGTAAGCCCGCGCCCGTGCTGGGGTTGCACGGGGTTGACAAATCCCGCGGTTTTTTGACGGCAAGCCAGTTATGCACACTTTCGGGGCGCGCGGCGGGCGTCACCCGGGCATTCGCGAACGCTGCGCGATCACCACGTCAACTTGCTGATTGCATGGATAAAAAAAAGCGCTTGCCCGTGGCTGATCGCACGCGGGCGAACGATGTCAACGGCCCCGCCTGCCAAGGCAGGCGATTTACACACAAAGTTATCCACATCGCCGGTGGGCAGTTCCGGCACTTCATGACAAATGAATGACTTGCGTGTTTTCGCTCGCGTGTGCGTTGAAGATTTGGAACACTACAACATCGCACGCCGGATGCGCTGAATCGTGATCGCGCGAATCGCGGTCTGCGGTGCTGTCACGCCGCCGTTCGATTACTGGGTACCGGCAGGACTTTCGCTTGCGCGGGGCGCCGTGGTGCGGGTTGCCGTCAACCGGCGCGCTTGCGTGGGTGTCGTCGTTGCAATGGACGACACGCCGGCGGTGGCCAACGACAAGTTGCATGCGCTCGAGGAAGTGGTCGACCTGCCGCTGATCCCGGGGGAATTGCTCGACGTCGCGACGTTCGTCGCCGGTTACTACCACGAGCCGCTCGGCGCCGTGCTGGCGAATGTCGTGCCGCCGCTCAAGTCGTCGCGCACGACACAGGCCGCTTCCGCTGCGGATCCGCCGGCACAGGGGTTCGAACTGAACGCGGCGCAACGCGCGGCGGTGGAGTCGATCGCCGCTGGCAGCGGAACCTTCGGCGTATCGCTGCTGCAGGGCGTGACCGGCAGCGGCAAGACGGCGGTCTATCTCGCTGCCGCCGAGCGCGCGATCGCCGCCGGCGGGCAGGTGCTGATCCTCGTCCCGGAAATCAACCTGACGCCGCAGTTCGAGCAGCAGGTGCGCG
>JBDTJK010000234.1:0-9334 GCA_039935875.1 Casimicrobiaceae bacterium | reverse complement strand
TGCTGCTGATGGAGCCGGACTTCGGTGCGTTCGTGGTGATCCTGTCGATCGGGTTCGGCATCCTGTTCCTCGGCGGCCTCGACTGGCGCCTGTTCGTCGGCCTGTCGGCGCTGTTGCCGTTCGCACTGGGCGGCATCCTTGTCGCGGCGCCCTACCGGCTGCAACGGCTGACTGCGTTCGTCGATCCGTGGTCCGATCCGCTGGGCAGGGGCTACCAGCTGTCGCACTCGCTGATCGCGTTCGGTCGCGGCGAGTTCTTCGGTGTCGGGCTCGGCTCCAGCGTGGAGAAGCTCCTGTACCTGCCCGAAGCGCACACCGACTTCCTGCTCGCGGTGATCGCCGAAGAGCTGGGCTATGCGGGCGTGATGCTGGTCATCGCGCTGTTCGTATGGCTGCTGTATCGCGCGTGGGCGATAGGGCGCCAGGCGGCGCGCCTCGAGCGCCCGTTTGCGGCGCTGTGCGCACAGGGGATCGGCGTGTGGATCGGCGTGCAGGCGTTCATCAACATCGGTGTCAACGTCGGCCTGCTGCCGACCAAGGGACTCACGCTGCCGCTGCTGTCATTCGGTGGCAGCGGCATCGTCGCCAATTGCATCGCGATCGCGATGTTGCTGCGCATCGATTATGAGAACCGCCGTTTGTTGCGCGGGTTCACCGTATGAGCGCGTCGCGCGCAGGCGGTGCGGCGTGAGCGCAACGGTGATGATCACCACCGGCGGCAGTGGCGGCCACGTGTTTCCGGGGCTGGCCGTGGCGCACAAGCTGGCGGCGCTGGGTGCGCGCGTATTCTGGCTCGGCACGCGCGAAGGCATCGAAGCGCGGCTCGTGCCGCAGCACGGCGTCGACTTCGAAAGCATCAGCTTCCGCGGCGTGCGGGGCAAGGGCCTGGCGACGATGCTGCTCGGACCGTTCGCGCTCGTTGCTGCGTGCGTCGACGGCGCGCGCGTGCTGCACCGCCGCCGTCCCGACGTGGTCATCGGCTTTGGCGGATTCGCATCGTTTCCCGGCGCGCTGATGGGCGTTGCGACGCGCCGTCCGCTGGTGCTGCATGAGGCGAATGCGGTGGCAGGGCTCGCCAACCGGATACTCGCCTTCGGTGCCGACCGCCTGTTGCTAGGCTTTCCGGGCGCGTTCGGCACGCGTCACCGCGCGATCAGCGAATTCACCGGCAACCCGCTGCGTGACGACATTGTCGCAACGCCGCGTCCCGAGCAGCGGTTCGCCGGGCGCAGCGGTCCGTTGCGGCTGCTGGTTGTCGGCGGCAGTCTCGGTGCGCAGGCGCTCAATGAGCGCGTGCCCGAGGCGATTGCCACGCTGGAGCGATCGGCGCGGCCGCACGTCGTGCACCAGGCGGGCGCACGCCACATCGACGCACTGCGCGCGGCTTATGCGCGGCACGGCGTGGACGGTGAATGCGTTGCGTTCATCGACGACATGGCGGCGCGCTACGCGTGGGCAGACTTCGTCATCTGCCGCGGCGGCGCGCTCACAGTTGCGGAACTCGCGGCGGTCGGGCTCGGCTCGCTGATCGTCCCGTTGCCGGGCGCCATCGCGGACGAGCAGACGGCGAACGCCGGTTACCTGGTGCAGGCCGGCGCCGCAACCTGCATCGCGCAACAGGCACTCGATGCCTCCGCCATTGCGCACGTGCTGGCACGCACAACGCGTGAACGGGCGCTGCAGATGGCGATCGCGGCGCGGCGTGTCGCGCGTGCCGATGCTGCTGCGCGAATCGCCGATATCTGTGTTGCGGCGGGAACGCGATGAAGCATAAGGTCAAGCGCGTGCACTTCGTGGGCATCGGCGGCGCCGGCATGAGCGGCATCGCCGAGGTGCTGGCGACGCAAGGCTATCGGGTCAGCGGCTCGGACGTCGCGCACAGCGCCGCCACCGAGCGCTTGGCCGGCCTTGGCGTGCGCATCATGATCGGTCACGCGCCCGACAACCTTGCGGATGCGGACGCCGTCGTCGTGTCCACCGCGATCGCAGCCGACAACGTCGAAGTCGCGGCGGCGCGCGAACGCAATATCGCCGTTGTGCCACGTGCACTGATGCTTGCCGAATTGATGCGCATGAAGCAGGGCATCGCGGTGGCGGGCACACACGGCAAGACAACCACGACAAGCCTCGTTGCGTCGGTGCTTGCCGAAGGCGGGCTCGATCCGACATTCGTCATCGGCGGCCGCCTGCTGTCGGCGGATGCCAACGCACGACTCGGCAGCGGCGATTTCCTGGTGGCCGAAGCCGACGAGTCGGATGCGTCGTTCCTGTACTTGACGCCGGTGGTGGCGGTGGTCACCAACATCGACCAGGACCACATGGAAACCTACGGCCACGATTACGCGCGGCTGGAAAAGGCGTTCATCGACTTCGTGCAGCGCATGCCGTTCTACGGCGTCGCGGTGCTGTGCATCGACGATGCGAACGTGCGCGCGATCATGCCGCAGCTCGCCAAGCAGGTGGTCACCTATGGACTCGCCGAGGACGCCGCATTGCGCGCGATCGACGTGGTCAACGTCGGGGGGCGCATGCATTTCAGCGTGCAGCAGCAGGGTGTGCCCGACCTCGCCATCGAGCTCGCGCTGCCGGGCGTGCACAACGTGCAGAATGCGCTTGCCGCCATCGCGGTGGGTCGCCAGGCGGGTGTGGCCGATGCATCGATCGCGGCTGCATTGCTCGAATTCAAGGGTGTCGCGCGGCGCTTCCAGAACCATGGCAACGTCGCGCACGGCGCAATTCGCTATACGCTGATAGATGACTACGGCCATCACCCGGTGGAGATGGCGGCGGTACTTGCTGCCGCGCGTGCAAGCTTTCCCGGCCGGCGCATCGTGCTGGCATTCCAGCCGCACCGCTACACACGCACACGCGACCTGTTCGAGGACTTCGTCGGCGTACTGTCATCCACCGACGCGCTGGTGCTCACCGACATCTATCCGGCAGGCGAAGCACCGATCGTCGCTGCCGACGGACGCGCGCTGGCGCGCGCCGTGCGCGTCGCCGGCAAGGTCGAGCCGGTGTTCGTCGAGGATGTCGCCGATGTGGCCGAGGCGATCCGCAGCGTCGTGCGCGACGGCGACGTGGTGCTGACGATGGGCGCCGGGTCGATCGGACATACTGCCGCGGCGCTGTCCAAAGGCGGGCGATGAACATGGCCGATAGCCGCCATTTCGTCGAGCTGCGCGGCAAGCTCGCGCGCAACGCGGCGCTGGCGCGGCACACGACGTGGCACGCCGGCGGCCCGGCCGACCTGCTGTTCATGCCGGCGGATCGCGACGACCTCGCCAATTTCCTGCGCCAGCTGCCGGCTTCGGAACCGGTGACGGTGCTCGGCCTCGGCAGCAACGTGCTGGTGCGCGACGGTGGCATTCGCGGAGCGGTCATCGTCATGCACAACCCTGGCGGCATGCTGGCGGTGGCCGACGGCATGATCTACGGGGAGGCGGGCGTGGCGAGTCCCAAGCTCGCACGCTTCGCCGCGCAGCACGGTTGCGATGGCGAATTCCTGGCGGGTATCCCCGGCACCGTGGGCGGTGCGCTGGCAATGAATGCCGGATGCTACGGCGACGAGACGTGGGCCCATGTCGTGAAGGTGGAGCTCGTCAACCGCGACGGCACGTTTGCGATCCGCACGCCTGCCGACTATGCAGTCGGCTATCGCAGCGTGAATGCGGCTGACGGCCGCGAGCACGCTGCAATCTTCACGGCAGCGTGGTTTCGCTTCCAGTTCGGCGACGCGCTCGAGGCACGCGCGCGGATCAGGGCGCTGCTGGCGAAGCGCATCGCCACACAACCGCTTGCGCAGCCCAATGCCGGCAGCGTGTTCCGCAATCCTGAAGGCGATCATGCCGCGCGGCTGATTGAAGTCTGCGGGCTGAAGGGCTTTGCGTTCGGTGCAGCGTCGGTGTCGCAGAAGCACGCGAACTTCATCGTCAACCCGACGCGCGGCGCACGTGCTGCGGACATCGAGGCGCTGATCGAGCGCGTGCGCGAGATCGTGCGTGCGCGCACCGGCGTGGTGCTGGAAGCCGAAGTGCGCGTGCTGGGGGATGCGGCATGAGTGCGTTCGGCAAGGTGGCGGTATTGCTTGGCGGCCGCTCGTCGGAGCGCGAAGTGTCGCTGATGTCCGGCAACGGCGTATTGCAGGCATTGCGCGAGCGTGGCGTCGATGCGCATGCGTTCGACCCGGCGCAGCGCGACCTGTGGGAGTTGAAGCGGGATGGCTACGCACGCGCGTTCATCGCGCTGCACGGCCGCTACGGCGAAGACGGCACCTTGCAGGGTGCTCTGGAAACGTTGGGAGTCCCGTATACCGGCAGTGGCGTGATGGCGTCGGCGCTGGCGATGGACAAGTGGCGCACCAAGCTGGTGTGGATCGCCAGCGGCATTCCCACGCCACGCTTCCGCGTCGTCGATGTGGCGACCGACTGGATGCGTGTCGTCGCCGAGCTCGGATTGCCGTTGATCGTCAAGCCTGCGCGCGAAGGCTCGACGATCGGGATCACGCGCGTGACCAGCGTCGATCGCGACGAGGTGCGTCTCGCCTTCGAGGCGGCGCGCATGCATGACCACCTGGTGCTGGTCGAGGAACTCGTGCAGGGACAGGAACTCACCGCGTCGATCGTCGGGCGCCGAGCGCTGCCATTGATCCGCATCGTCGCGCCGGCGGGAAACTACGACTACGAGCACAAGTATTTCTCCAACGACACCCGCTACGACTGCCCATGCGGGCTGCCTGCGGACGTCGAGTCGGCGATCCGTGCGCAGTCGCTGGCGGCGTTCGACCTGATCGGCTGCGACGGCTGGGGACGCCTCGACCTGATCCTGCGTGACGACGGCACGTGGTCGTTCCTCGAAGTGAATACGTCGCCGGGAATGACCGGTCACAGCCTCGTGCCGATGGCCGCGCGCGAAGCAGGCATCGCATTTCCCGACTTGTGCGTGCAGATCCTCGAGGGCGCCCATGTGGGATGACGTCAAGGCTCTGAACGCCGCTGCTCTGACGCTGGCGGCGCTGGTCGTGATCGCGTTCGCCATGGGCGCGCTTGCGTGGGCGGTACGCCAGCCGGTGTTCGCGTTCCGCGACGTCGTCGTCATCGATCCGCTTGCGCGTGCCGACGCCACGTATGTGGAAGCCGTGCTGCGCGAAGAGCTGCGTGGCACGTTCTTCACGCTCGACCTGGGCGCCGCGCGCGCAGCATTGCGCGAAGTGCCGTGGGTCAAGCATGTCGCGCTGCGCAGGCAGTGGCCGTCGCGGTTGGAAGTGACGATCGCCGAGTACGCGCCGCTCGCGCGCTGGAACGATGCCGAGCTGGTCGATGCACAGGGCGACGTGTTCGCTGCCGATTACAACGGCGAATTGCCGCAATTCGACGGTCCGCAAGGTCGCGCCGCGGATCTCGCAGCACGCTTCCCGGCTTTTCGAGACGTGCTGGCGCCGCTTGGATTGCAACTGACTGGCATGCGGCTGACGCCGCGTGGAAGCTGGTCGCTGACTTCGACGAGCGAGCACGGGCCGCTGCTGATCGAGCTCGGCCGCGGCGATCCCGACGAGCGTCTTGCGCGACTGGCGTCCGCATGGCCGCGCACGCTGGGCGCGCTGAGGCGCGCGGGTACCGCCGTCGACTACGTGGACATGCGTTACCGCGCGGGATTTGCCGCGCGTATTCCGAGCTTTCGCGAAAAGCCGCCCAAAAAAGCGGCGTGAAACGCCCGTCAATCACACGCATCGGATAAACATGGTCAGGGAAACCAAGAATCTCATCGTCGGGCTCGACATCGGCACCTCGAAGATCGTCGCGATCGTCGCCGAGATCGGCGCCGGCGGCGCGCTCAACATCGTGGGCCTCGGTACCCAGCCGTCGCGCGGATTGAAGCGCGGCGTGGTCGTCAACATCGAGGCGACGATGGCATCGATCCAGCGCGTGCTCGAGGAAGCCGAGCTGATGGCCGATTGCCGCATCGCCGAGGTCTACACGGGCGTCGCCGGCAGTCACATCCGCAGCCTCAACTCGAGCGGCATGGTGGCGATCAAGGAGAAGGAGGTCACGCAGGCGGACATCGATCGCGTGATCGAGACCGCCAAGGCGATCGCGATTCCCAACGACCAGCAGATCCTGCACATCCTGCCGCAGGAATTCATCATCGATGGTCAGGAGGACGTGCGCGAGCCGCTCGGCATGAGCGGCGTGCGTCTCGAAGTGAAAGTGCACATTGTGACCGGCGCGGTATCGGCCGTGGAGAACATCGTCAAGTGCGTGCGCCGCTGCGGACTCGACGTCAAGGATGTGATCCTGCAGCCACTCGCCTCCGCGCGCGCCGTGCTCAACGACGACGAAAAGGATCTCGGCGTGTGCCTGATGGACATCGGCGGCGGCACCACCGACCTCGCCGTGTTCGCCGGCGGCGCAATCCGGCATACGGCGGTGATACCGATTGCCGGTGACCAGATCACCAACGACATCGCGATGACGTTGCGCACGCCGACCAAGGAAGCGGAAGAACTGAAGGTGCGCCATGGTTGCGCGCTGCGCCAGCTCGCGAATGCGAACGACTTCGTGGAGGTCCCGGGCGTGGGCGAGCGCGGGCCGCGCAAGTTGTCGCGGCAGATGCTGGCGGAGGTCATCGAGCCGCGCGTGGAGGAACTGTACACGCTGGTGCAGGCGGAACTGCGCCGCTCCGGCTTCGAGGAACTGCTGTCATCCGGCATCGTGCTGACCGGGGGCACGTCGATGCTCGCCGGCATGGTCGAGCTCGGCGAGGAGGTGTTTCACCTGCCGTGCCGTGTCGGCGTTCCGGTTTATGCGGGTGGACTGGCCGACGTGGTGAAGAGCCCGCGCTACGCGACGGCAGTCGGGCTGCTGCTGGAAGGACGAGACCACTGGTTGCAGGACGAAAACGCACGCCAGCAGGTCAAGGGTTTCGGCGGCACCGCGGAACGCATGCGGCAATGGTTCAAGGCAAATTTTTAACCATAGGCGGAAAGTGAAAACCTGCTTTCGGCCGGGAGGATTTCCTGAAAATCGCTGGCAGAGCCAGACGATTTTCAGCGGCAGCCGCGACGAAAAGGCGTTCGCGCGAGCGCGTTTTTCCGCCGAACCGTTTCCTCACGAATTGCAACGACGCACACGATACGAACAAACCAGAGACAGCTTCAAGGATCGCAGCCAGGGAATGGATTTGAGGCGGCCCGCGTGAGCGCCGACACCGATTCAACATCGACAGGACGAAAGGAAGGGTAACAACATGTTTGAAATCATCGATCACACCACACCAGACGGAGCGGTCATCAAGGTCATCGGCGTCGGCGGCTGCGGCGGCAACGCGGTCGAGCACATGATCGAACGCGGCCTCTCGGGCGTCGAGTTCATCTGCGCGAATACCGATGCGCAGGCGCTGAAGCGCTCGACGGCGAGGACGCAGTTGCAACTCGGCACGACCTTGACGCGCGGGCTCGGCGCGGGCGCCAAGCCCGAGATCGGCCGCGATGCAGCGATGGAAGACCGCGATCGCGTCGCCGAGCTGATCGAAGGCGCAGACATGCTGTTCATCACCGCGGGCATGGGCGGCGGCACCGGCACCGGTGCGGCGCCGGTGATCGCCGACATCGCGAAGAGCCTCAACATCCTGACCGTCGCCGTGGTCACGCGGCCGTTCAAGTTCGAAGGCAAGCGCCAGCGCGTGGCCAACGCCGGGATCGAGGAGTTGACCCGCAAAGTCGATTCGCTGATCGTCATTCCCAACGACAAGTTGATGGAAGTGCTGGGAGACGACGTTTCGCTTCTCGATGCCTACGCGGCCGCCAACGACGTACTGTTCGGCGCGGTCTCCGGCATTGCCGAGGTCATCAACAACGCGGGACTCGTCAACGTCGATTTTGCAGACGTGCGCACGGTGATGGGTGAAGTCGGCATGGCAATGATGGGTTCGGCGATGGCGACCGGTCCCGAACGTGCGCGCAACGCGGCGCACGAGGCCGTCAAGAGTCCGCTGCTGGAAGATGTCAACCTCGCCGGCGCGCGCGGCGTTCTCGTCAATATCACCGCGTCGACCGGACTCAAGATGAAGGAATTCCATGACGTGATGAACACGATCAAGGAGTTCACTGCCGAAGACGCGATGGTCATCGTCGGTACCGTGATCGACGATTCCATGGGCGAGAGCCTGCGGGTGACGATGATCGCCACCGGGCTTGGCGGCGCAGCGTCGCAGCAGGCGCACAAGCCGCACCTGGAGATGGTCGAAAAGGTGTTCGAGCGCACTGGCACCGACAATGCCGGCATCCTGGTCGGCGGTTCGGTTGACTACGACAAGCTCGACCAGCCGGCAGTGGTTCGCCGCCGCGGCAGCATGCAACCGCAATCGACCGCGTTCGACGCGTCGGACATCCCGGCTTTCCTGCGCAAGCAGGCTGACTGAGAGCGCGTCCCAAGGCAATGATGGCGGGTGAAATCACGCGCTGGCACGGGGCCGCGGCGGCGGCGTCGCGCTATGCGCGTGATAAAATCGGGTTATCTGACGCGGTGGATTCGAAGGGTTGTCGATGTTGAAGCAGCGCACGCTCAAGGCCGCGGTTCGCACGACCGGCGTCGGGCTGCACACTGGTGCCCGCGTCGAGCTCGCGCTGCGTCCGGCGGCCATCGACAGCTGCATCGTGTTCCACCGTACCGACCTTGCCGGCGCGCCGAAGGTGAAGGGGCTCGCCGGCAATGTTGGTGACACGCGGCTGTCGTCGTCGCTGAAGGGCAATGGGGCGTCGGTGTCGACTGTCGAGCACCTGATGTCGGCGCTGGCGGGTCTTGGCATCGATAACCTCGACGTGGATGTCGCGGGTCCGGAGTTGCCGATCATGGACGGCAGTGCTGGCCCGTTCGTGTTCCTGCTGCAATCGGCCGGCGTCGTCGAACAGAACGCACCCAAGAAATACTTGCGCGTGCGCAAGACGGTCGAAATGCGCGATGGCGACAAATGGGCGCGCTTCGAGCCGTTTGCCGGCTTCAAGCTCGATTTCGCCATCGACTTCCCGCATCCTGTATTCGGTTCCGAGAATCGTCACGTGGTGATCGACTTCGCCGAGCATTCGTATGTGCGCGAAATCGCGCGCGCGCGCACCTTCGGCTTCATGCAGGATGTCGAGGCGATGCGCGAGGCGGGACTGGGCCTCGGCGGCAGCTTGCAGACGGTGATCGTGCTCGACGAGACCAAGGTGCTGAACGCCGAGGGCCTGCGCTTCGACAACGAGTTCGTGCGCCACAAGGTGCTGGATGCGATCGGTGACTTGTACCTGCTCGGCCATCCGCTGATCGGCCAGTACACCGCGTTCAAGATGGGCCAC
>JBDTJK010000233.1:0-4213 GCA_039935875.1 Casimicrobiaceae bacterium | reverse complement strand
ACCGGCCGCACCGAGCTCGATCTCGCCGACAAGGATGCGATCGTCGCCGCAATGCGTGCCCATGCGCCCGACCTGGTGATCAATGCCGCGGCTTACACCGGTGTCGACCAGGCGGAACGCGAGCCCGCGAAGGCGCAGGCGATCAACGCGATTGCACCGGGAATCCTCGCCGAGGAAGCGCAGCGCAGCGGCGCGCTGCTGATCCACTATTCGACCGATTACGTGTTCGATGGACTGCAGCAGGCAGCGTACACCGAAGACGCGCCGACGCGCCCGTGCAACGTCTATGGGCACAGCAAGCTCGATGGCGAGCGCGCGATAGAGGCGAGTGGTGCGTGCGCGCTGGTGCTGCGGACGAGCTGGGTCTACGGAAGGCGCGGGCGCAATTTCCTGTTGACGATGAAGAGTCTCGCTCGCGAGCGAGACGAGTTGCGCGTGGTCGCCGACCAGCACGGCACGCCCAATTGGAGCCGCACGCTGGCGCGTGCCACCGCACGCGTCATCGCCGGAGGCGTGGCGGGCTTGCGCGAGCGCGCGGGGCTCTATCACCTGTCGTGCACGGGCACGACGACGTGGTTCGGCTTCGCCGCGCGGATCGTGTCCGAGGCACAGCTCGAACTTGCACGCGAAGGAAAGAAATTGCCGCGCGTGGTGCCGATAACTACTGCACAATATCCGACACCGGCGCATAGGCCGGCCAACAGCGCGCTGGACGCCACCAAGTTCATGCAGACGTTTGGCTGCGTGCTGCCGCCGTGGGAGCACGCGCTGGCCGAGTGTATGTCGGGTTCCGACGACAACGGCGGTTGATGCGCCGCCGTGTCCACGGTTTCGAGCGTCGCCGCGTTTAGTCCGATAGTGCACCTGCAGTGCAGGTTTCCATGGAGTTCCCCGATGCGTCGCATGTTCGCCATTGTTCCGCTGTTATCCCTGTTTGTTGCCTCGATGGCGATGGCGGCATTCCCGCTGCGCTCGGTTCCGCCTGCGCGGTCGACCGCGATGCCGATACAGAAAGCGCAGGGCAGGTTGCTGCTCGGCGCGGCGGCGTCGCCGCTGCAGATCGCGTTGACGGTGCCCACGCTCGCCGAGCTTGCGACGATGAAGGTGGCGCCGGTCACCGGCGCCAAGGCCAAGCCGGCAGGCATCGGTTTCGGGCGCGACGTCCCGGCTGGCGAACGCACGATCGCGCTGGCATCGCTCAACTGGCAGCCAACCGTCGAAGGCGGGCGCGCGGCGCAGATCGTCATCACGTCGCCCAACGCGGCGGCACTGCGCGTGGCGCTGCAGATGCAGGCCACCGATCCCGACGTCGTGATCCGCATGCAAGGATCCGGCGCGCAGGCGCAGGTGATCGGCCCGATTGCCGCCAATGAGGTCGCCGAAGCCACTGCGCGCATGGGTGAATGGTGGTCGCCGATACTCGAGGGGTCGAGTGCGACGCTCGAGATCGCGGTCAGCGCAAGCGTCGACGTCGCCAAATTAACACTGACGCTGTCGCGCGTGTCGCACCTGATACGCGCCGGCGCTGCATTGGCGCCTTCGGTGGCCAAGGCGACCGGCATCGGCACGTCCGGCAGTTGCGAGATCGACTGGAAGTGCGAGGCGCCATCGACGGCGCTGACGAACTCGGCGAATGCGGTGGCGCGCATGATCTTTACCGAGGAAACCGGCGACAGCTACCTGTGCTCGGGGACGCTGATCAACGACTCGGCCGCGTCGCAGACACCGTATTTCTTCACTGCCGACCATTGCATCGACACCGACTACGCGGCATCGACACTCAACACCTACTGGTTCTACGATTCGCAGACCTGCGGCAGCAGTGTGCCGGCCCAGTACGTGCTGCTGCATGGTGGCTCAACGATGCTCGGGCGCAGCGTGGCCGAGGACTGGGTCGTGGTGCGCCTCAACCAGCCCGCGCCGCTGGGCACCTACTTCTCCGCTTGGAACGCAGACCCGGTTTCTTCGGGCGCAGTGATCGACCTGCACCATCCTTCCGGTGACGTGAAAAAATGGAGCGCCGGCGCGTTGACCGGCTATGAGACCGTCGAGTTTTCCGACGCAGACACCAACAATCCGCAGATCAACTACTCTGCCGCGCGCGTCGTCTGGAGCCAGGGCGTCACCGAGCCGGGGTCGAGCGGCTCGGGGCTGCTGACGTATCTTGCCAGCGGCGGTTATTACCAATTGCGTGGCGGGCTGAGCGGCGGCGAATCGTCGTGCAGTGCGCAGCACTCGCCCGACTACTATTCGCGCTTCGACCAGATGTTGCCGAAGATGCGCGACTACCTGGCGCCTGGCACCAATGCACCAAACGAAGCGATTGTCGTCGAGTACTACAACAAGTCGCTCAACCATTACTTCATGACGCAGAATCCGGTCGAGATCAACGACCTCGACACGGGTTTGTTCGTCGGCTGGGAACGCACCGGATTGCGCTTCCTCGCGTACACGACGCAGGTGCCGGGCACCAATCCGGTATGCCGCTTCTATCGTGCGCCCGGATTTGGCGACTCGCATTTCTATTCGGCGAGCCCGGCCGAATGCGCGGTGATCGTCAACAATCCGGTGTATCCGGGGTGGATCCTCGAAAGTTCGAACGTGTTCTACATCGCGCTGCCGTCGGCGGCTGGCGCCTGCGCGGCGGGCACGCATCCGCTGTGGCGCTTCTTCCACACGACTGCAACCAATCACCGCTACACCGATGACATCTCGATACGCGACACGCTGCGTGCCGATCCCGACTGGATCGCCGAGGGCTATGGTCCCGACGCGGTGATCATGTGCGCGCCGAACGGCGTCTGACGCGCTAGTGGGCCCTGACAGCCGAATCGGTAGTGGCTGGCTGTCGGTCCGCTAGAACGTCCACTCGATCTGCGTGGTGTCGCCGGCGCTCACCCGCCCGCCGGCACCGCGCACGATGATCGCGTTCATGCCGAAATGGATGCCTCCGAGCGTTGCGTGCTGGCGGTACCCGGACAGCGTCAACAGCGGTTCTTCACCTGCCGTGGCGCTCGCCTGGTCGATCGTAGTCACAATGCAGCGAATGCATGGCTTGACCATCTTCATCACGATGCCGTTGATTGCCAGCGTGTCGATGTGGTCCTCGTCGAAGGCCTCGATGCCGTCGACGACGATGTTCGGCCGGAAGCGGTTCATCGGCAGCGCGGCAGTGCCCTTGTCGAGCAATCGCGCGTTGAGATCGCGCAGCGACGCGGCGCCGATTATGAGTAGCGGATAGCCGTCGGCGTAGCGGGTATGTGCGCCCGAATCGCCGGCGAAATCGGGATTGCACAAGCGTGGCAGTGCAGGATCGAAGCGTACCAGGCGCAGCGGCTCCCCAAGGAATCGCGACACGGCAGCCGCAACCTCATCGCCTTCGTCGAAGCCGCGCACGGCACTGCGCCAGACGACGACATCGCGCGCCACCGTGCGCGGCGCATCGAGTGCGACACCGATCGTTTCGCCGCCTGGAACAGACAGTTGCAGATGGCGCTCGCCGATCGCGATGCCGACCAACGCGAGGCGGTGATGCGAGCGCTGCGTGATGAATCGCCCGTCGCTGTCCACCAGCATCCATTCGCGATCGCCGACACCGGCCACAATTACGCCTTCGACGCCGACACGCGCCGCGTCAACGTCGATCGCGCGCGCGCCCTTGACCGGATAAAGATGCAGCGATGCGACGCGAGGCTGCGTCATTGTCGGCGGCGAAGGTCGTCAGCTGCGCGGTAGCCGACCAACGCTTTAGCGCAGCCCCTGCATGTACTCGGCAACCGCCTTCATGTCGTGATCGCCGAGCTTCGACGCGATCGTGTGCATGATTGCGCCGTTGACGTCCTTGCCGCCCGGGTCGTTGCCGCGGGCGCCACTGTTGAACGCCTTCAGTTGCGCATACGTGTAGTCGGAGTACTGGCCCGACACGCGTGGATAGTTTTTCGCGATGCCCGCGCCGTTCGGCGAATGGCACGCGGCGCACGCCGGCACGCCGGTGGCCGCGATGCCGCCGCGATAGATCTTCTGGCCGGCCACGACCAGCGCAGGATCCTTGGCCATCGCGGTGCGTGGGGCCTGCTTCGCGTAGTAGTCGCCAAGCGCGACCATGTCGGCCGCGGACAATGTGGCGGCGAACCCCTGCATGATCGGATTCTGGCGGATGCCCGCCTTGAAATGGGTCAGTTGCAGGGTGATATAGTCGGCCGGCATTCCGGCG
>JBDTJK010000232.1:0-6919 GCA_039935875.1 Casimicrobiaceae bacterium | reverse complement strand
GACGGCAACATGCAATGCACCCACCCCATCTCCGTGCCGACGCGACGCTCGTGCGGCACGGCGCCGGGGAGATGTACTGGCAGGCAGCGGACGGCTTGGTGGTGCGGATCGCCGCAGGCGACGACCGTGCGTATCGGGCATCCGCCGATTCAGGCGCGATCGAGGCCTGCGCGCCGGAAGGCGGCGTGATCCATGCGTCGCCACGCACCGTTGCGATGCCGAGCACGCGGCCGCGCGTCGGCGCGGTCGGGTTGGCGATGGCGCTGTGGTTGCGCTGGTTCGCGGATACCGCGTGAGCCGCGAAGGACGAAGCCCGGCGCACGCTGCGCCGGGCTTCGGGCTTGCGCAGGTAACGTTCCGGCGGCATCCTGCGTGCGATGAACGCCAGCCCTCAAATGCCAGCCAACCCGCTGGTTCACCTGATCGCGCATCCCCTGGTGCAGCACAAGCTGACGCTGATTCGCAGGCGCGAAACCTCCACCAACAACTTTCGACGAATGCTGGGCGAGATTGGCGCGCTGATGGCGTACGAAGTCACGCGCGACATGCCGATCCATCTGGTGGACATCGATACGCCGCTCGAGCGCATGCAGGCTCCGTTGATCGATGGCAAGAAACTCGTCTTCGTGCCGATCCTGCGTGCGGGCACCGGCCTGCTCGATGGCTTCCTGTCGGTGATTCCCGCTGCGCGCGTCGGCCATGTCGGCCTCTATCGCGACCCTGATACGCTTGCCGCAGTCGAGTACTACTTCAAGATGCCGCAACGGATGGAAGAGCGCGACGTCATTGTGCTCGACCCGATGCTGGCTACGGGCAACTCCGCGGTTGCGGCGGTCAGGCGCATCAAGGCCGCGCGCCCGCGCTCGATCCGCTTCGTCTGCCTCGTGGCGGCGCCCGAGGGTGTGCTTAACCTCACCTCTGCTCATGGCGACGTCGAGGTCTACACGGCCGCCATCGACCGTGAGCTCAACCAGCACGGCTATATCGTTCCCGGCCTCGGCGACGCCGGGGACCGGATTTTCGGCACGCAATAGCGAATTTCGGGCGCACGGGCTTCGTGCCGCGTCCAAGCGGCCGATGCGCGGCCGCTTGGGATTGCGCGGCCGTCCTCGCGAAGGGGATTTTGCACGGGTGTAGCAGAGCCTCCTACAACGTTTTGCGGACGCTGCCGATGGGGACCGGAGGCCGATCACGCCACTATTGTGTACGGCCCCACAACGGCCATCCATGAGGAGCTACCATGAGCACCCAAAAGCCGGGGTCCATCCAAGACCCTACCGCGTCCAAGCCCGCCGTGCGCGAGCCCGGGAAGCCGCAACCGGAAAAAGTGCGGGGATCCGCTCCGCAGCAGAACGCGCCGACGCAGCGGCCGGCGGGTCAATCTGCTCAACGCGCCCCTCAACAGGCCCAGCAGGATTCGAAGGGTGAACACGGTGAGGGGAACTACAAGGCTACGCGTGACTACAACGACGGGTTGAAGCGCCACCTGCAAACGCACGACGTGGACAAGGAAGCGCGCGACGCCGCGCCGACGTCCCCCGAGGAAGCTGCTGACATGGATCGCGCTGAACAACAGGGCCGCGCTCACGCGCGCACCAAGGGTTTCGACGACGGCGAGGCCAATAATGCCTGAAGGCGCACGCATCACCACATTGCCGCGTCGCGGCGACGCTACGCGGGAGCGACTGCTGGACGCCGCGGAGACGTTGGTGGCCGACCACGGTTTCTCGGAACCTTCTCACCGCGCGCTTGCCGGCAACGCCGGCGTGCATGTGGCGTTGGTGAATTATCACTTCGGCAGCAAGGAACTGCTGTTCGAGGAGTCGCTCGCGCGAAGGGCGTCACGACTTGCGCAGGCATGGCACGCGGCGCTGGCACAGGTTCGCAGCAAGCCGGCATTCACGGCGGAAGATGTGCTGAGTGCGTACTGGTCGCCGTTCGAAGGCATCGAATGTTCGGAGGATGCGCCATGGAGGCACTATCTGTGCGTGGTCGCGCGACTGGCGGATGCGCAGGAGGGCTCAAGCTGGCACGATCGCTATTTCGGCGCGGCCATCGGCGAATTCAAGCGCGCGCTGGAGCAGTCATTGCCCGGCATATCCGCGGAACACCTGGATGCGGGCTTCGGCCACGCGCGCCAGATCTTTGACACAGCGCTGTTGCACCGCTGCGGCAAAACCCCCGGGCGGGCGGTGCCGCGGGGCTATCGAGCCGAAGACGTGGACTCGCTGATCGCATTCCTCGGCGCTGGACTACGGCGGTTGTCGATGAATCATGTTCCGCTCAACTTCCCCCCGAGGTCGGTCAGCCTGTCCGCATAGCGGTCCGGCAAGGCGGCGGTCATCGCGTGGTGCTTGGTGACCGCGGTTCGTGTATGCAGCGCCGTGGTGATCAGTGTCCGCCAGTGCTCCACCACGCCAGGAAAGCGGGCATCGAGCGGATGCAGCGAAAGCCGCAGTACGCGGCGTTCGCCATACCGCGACAGCTGCCAGCCGATCTGGGCTCGGGACATAGCGCGCCGCCAGCCGCGATCGGGGCTATAGCAGAGATTGGCCGTGCGCTCGAGCTGCCACTGGGGGAGTCGATAGATCCCGCCACGCACCGGCACGTATTCGAATCGATGCCCGCAACGGGAGAGCGCATCGCGGGTGCCGGCATTCAAAAGCCATGCGGGTGGGATGAAGCCGAACAGTGGCCAGCGCAGTGCAGCGAACAGTTCGACCCCTCGGCGCAGGCGCTGCAAAGCCGTCATTTCGTCGATGGCGGCGAACTCGCCTTCGCGCCGCGTCAGCACCCGGCGCGAGACGAAGTCGCGCGCAGAGCGCGGCGCCGGCGCATCGTCGGTGTGGAAGTATCCGTGCAGTGCAAGCTCGTCGCCGCGCGCGCGGCGCGCATCCAGCGCGTCGACGAATGCGGGAGATTGGTCGACACGCAGGCCGCGATGAAAGTGCGGCACCACCAACAGCGTGACCGACGGGGCGCCCAGACTGTCGATCATCGCCAGCAGCGTGCGGCAGCTATCCCAGGTTGCCGGCGCCACGTCGTGCACGACGATGCAGACGAGACGCTGGTTCACGTTGCGACCAGCGCGGGCACGCTCGCCTGCGGGGCCGCGACCGCCGTCCGATACAGCGCCAGCAACCGGTGCATGGACAGATCCAGCGTGAAGTGCGCTTCGACGCGCGCTCGCGCATTTGCGCCAAGCGCGTCGATGTCGCGGCCATAAAGGGCCTCGATGGCATCCGCCAATGCGGCGGGACTTCCCGGCCGGGCAAGTACCCCGCAGTTCGCATTGACGATTTCGGACGCCGCACCACCTGCCGCCGCGACCACGGGGCGACCGCATGCCATCGCCTCGAGGTATACCAGGCCGAACGTTTCGACATCGCCGGCGTGAACCAGCGCATCAGCGCTCGCAATCAGGCGCGCCAGAACGCCGGTATTGGCAACGAACGGCATCCGCGTCACATTCGACGGCAGTGGCGGCGTGTCGCCGGCCCCCACCAGCAGCAGGTGGTAGCGCGGGCCCAATGCCTGCAAGCTGTCGAGCAGCACGCCAATGCGCTTTTCGGCCGAGAAGCGGCCGACATAGATCATGAGCCGTGTGGACTCGGCGAGCCCCAGGCGGGCGCGCAGGTTCGTTGAGCGGCTGCGCGGATGAAACTGGGTGTCGTCGACGCCGAGATGGCGCACGACGACGCGGTCGATGCCCCAGCCTGCCAGGCGCCTGCGCATGTATTGGCTGGGTGCGATGACAACGTCGCAGCGGTTGTAGAAAGCGCGCATGTATTGGATCACCACGCGCTCGGCCAGCACACCCTTGCGCTCGCGCGCGAAGCGCACCAGGTCGACATGCGCGAAGCCCAGCAACGGTATGTCGAGCTTGCGCGCCGCGGCAAGTGCGAACCACGCTGCGCTGCCGACGTCGTTGGCTTCGATGACATCCGGACGCAGCGCGCCGATCGTGCCGACCCAGCGCACGGGGTCGATCGGCCAACGCAGCGAACCGCATAGCGGAATGCGCATGCCGGGCAACAGGTATTCGCCCTCCTCGCCACGCCCGGTGCTGGCGGCCGCAACGAGTTGCGAGTGTTGCACGCGCGTGTTGTCGCGCATCCAGCGCCGCTTGGTCGACAGGTAGCGCGACACGCCGCCGACGGCCGGCCCGTGCAGCATCGTGACGTCTAGCAAATGCATGAAAACCCTTGTTGTTCTCTGACCCAGGTCGAAGAGCCTACGCTTCGCGTTTCCAGGCGCAAATCAGCCTTGTGAATAACCTAACCTTGCCACGGCCACAGCGGAAACCGCAACCGATATTATTGCGAGCCCGACATGCCCGACTGTAGGATCAGGGCTTCAAGCGAGGGCGGCCGTTGTCTGACACACGCGTCCGCCCGGGCCTTCAGTCCCGTCAGTGCATGCTGGGCATGCCGCGATCGGTGACCACGCGATCGGCGATTCGCTACTGCCGTAAGGACCCGTCAGCGGGCCTACTGGGCGCGCGCAGGGGGCGGCGTTGCTCGTCAAGGTAGCGCTTGACGTCGTCGAAGCGAACCACGCCGCTGCGGCGTGCATCGATTTCGTCGAAGTGCTTGTCGATGAACCCGAGCCCTGCGGCGCGGGCCTCCGCCCGCGTCAGCACGCCAGTGCCTCGCTTGTCCGCCGCCGCAAACGTCGCGGCAAGGTTGCTTTCCACTTGCGCGCGCAATTGTGCGCCCTGCGTTGGCGCGGCCAGCGACGGCACTCGCTGCGCTGGCGGCACCCACGGATCGCGATGCGGCGTTTCGATCGTGGCCGGAGCAGCGCCTGCGGCGCTCGCCTGCCAGCACGCGGCGAACATCGTCATGGCCAGTCCGAAGATGGCTGCACAACGCGCAATGCGCGGACGCATCGAGGATTCCCGGGATGCGGTATTTTTTTTCATGTCGAGGCGCCGGTCGGAATCAATGGGTGCCGCTCGCATCGGCGTAGAAGGCGGCGAGGTCCGCTTTTTCCAGGGCCTGCGAACCGTCGTCCAGATAAGTCATGTGCCCGCCAACATAGAAGCGCGTGGTCACGTTGTCGCTGGCAAGCCGCGCAAGATCCATTTCGGTGACATAGAACGGCGTTACCAGGTCGTGATAGCCATTGAGCGATAGCACCTTGAGTTGCGGATTCAGCGTCATCGCGGTGGCGAGGTCGGGGATGGTGTCGGGCAACGTGAGCCCGCCGTGGCGAAAATTCCACGAATCGATCGCGTTGCCGAGAAGCACGTACGAGGACGGCGTCGTGTAGTTGAGGGATTTCAGGTAGGCGGTGATTCCGCTGGCGAACCCACCGTTGATGAAGTTGCTGGAAGGATCTCCGTGGCCAAACGGGCTCCCTTGCGGCGCCGATACGCGCGCGTCATATTGCCCTATGACCGTCCCTGGAATGAGGTTGTTATGGAAGGTCGTTGGCGGCATGTTGAACTGCACCTGCCAGTCGCTCAGAGGGAGCCCCGTGACATTGACGAGCGACGCCAGCAGGGCCGTGGACGGCGGTACGCCGTGCTGGCGTGCGGTGATTGCGGGGTCATACCGCGTCGTCGAGAGTGTGCGCACACTATCTTCGAACGCGGGAAGATCAGCAGGAGCTGGGTTCGGGTTATCCAGGCCATACCAAGCACCCGTTGCGGCATATGAAGGCAGGAACCCTGCGCAATTGACGGACGATCCAACGGCGCAATTGCTGTTGTAGTTGAGGATCGACGATTGCAGCACCACGCCGCGCAGCGCGATGCCTGCCGATTCGATCAGGCTTGCGAGGACCGCGCTTCTGGTGGTGCCATACGATTCGCCGAACAGGAACTTGGGTGAATCCTGGCGGGTGTTGGCAGCGAGATAGCGGATTACGAAGTCGCGAAATACCGCAGCGTCGTTGTCCACGCTCCAGAAGGATTCGTTGGTATTGGGCGCAATCGCTTCGGAATAGCCGCTGCCGACGGCATCGACGAACACCATGTCGGTAACGTCGAGCAGGCTCTGCGCGTTGGCCACCAGCGGGAACGGAGACGGCGCCGCAGTCGATGGATCCCCGGTCACCAGCCGCATCGGACCGAACGACCCGAGGTGCAGCCATGCTGTGGAGGAGCCTGGCCCGCCGTTGTAGAAGAACGTGACCGGTCGCTGGGCGGCGGGAGCGCCGTCGAGCGTGTAGGCCACATAGAAAAAGGACGCCTCGGGTACGTCCGCCGCGAGGCTGCGAGCCGTCAGGTGGCCGACGGTAGCCGTATAGGCGAGCGTATTGCCCCCGGTCACCAATTGGTGGTGCGTGACCACGCTCAACTCGGCGGCGCTTGGCAGCGAATCTGCGGCAGCGGTGGAATAGACGACCGGATCGGCGTAGGTGGTCGTGGCGGGCGTATCGTCGCCGCCTGCACCCCCGCCGCAGCTGGCGACTGACGCCGACAATGCCGCCACAATGAGGATTCGCCGACCTATCGCTGCCACTCCATGCTCCATGCGGGGCGCCTTCCGGGCGCAGGCTAATATCATAAGACACCTTGGCCGACAGCCGCCCCCGGAATGGGACGAACGGAGCCATCGCGAATCTCACTCACAGATTCAGGCGCTTGTCAATGCGAGTATTACGCTGCGGGGCCGCCGAAGTTGACGGATGATCGGCTCTGGTGTCTAGTGCCGTTCAACTCACTTCCCGGAAAGTGAAGCCCCAATAATCCGTCGCCCTTATCCGGGGATGGCGAGGCAGTCCGCTCGGAGGAAACAATGACTTCACGCAACCGGCAATCGTTGACCATGGCAGTCGTCGTCTTTGCTGTTGCTGCGGTGGCCATCTACGTCGCCAACTACAAGCCTGACCTGCTCAGGAACGCGCTTGGCACGCAGCAGCTGCAGTCGAACGCCTCGAACGCCTCGAACGCCTCGAACGCCTCGAACGC
>JBDTJK010000231.1:0-5398 GCA_039935875.1 Casimicrobiaceae bacterium | reverse complement strand
TGGAATATGTAATCGGCGAGATCGAGCGCGAGGAACCCACCGACGAAGACCAGCCACATTGGCACCGCGACCAGGTTGAACAGCCCGATGCGATTGGCTTCGAGCCACAACGCGAAGCCGATCAGCATGCTGCCGGTGACCAGCGACAGTACGAGCGTGCTGACGATCCACAGTCCCGCATTGCGGCCGACGTGGCGAACGCGTTCGCGCCATGCGCGCACCGGACCCTCGGGTGCCAGCGTTTCTGCGACCAGCAGCAGCACGAATCCCAGCGCCAGCACGATCAGCTGTCCCTGCTGCAGCAAACCGAACCACTTGACGCTCAGCATCCGCTGCCTCCTCCTTGCCGACGGCGCGTAGTTGAACGCCTGGATGCGCGCCGCAGTGAGGCGGCGCGCTAAAGCGAGCGCGTGACGACCATCTGTTCTCCATCGGACGCATCGGTGCGTGCGGCGAACCCCAGCGAATGGACGAAACGCAGCATGGACCCGTTTCCGCGCAGCACCAAACCCGTAAACTGTGTAACGCCATTGGCGCGCGCCGCGTCGATCAGCCGCTGCAGTATCAGGCGACCCACGCCTCGCCGCTGCCAGGCATCGGCGACGACGATCGCGAACTCGGCCGTGGTGCCATCGGCATCCAGGATGTAGCGCGCGACGGCGATGAACGCGCCGCCGTCGTCACCTTGCGCATCGCGCGCGAACGCCACCAGCGCGAGCTCGCGGTCGTAGTCGACTTGCGTAAAGCGGGCGAGCATCATGGGCGTCAGCTCATGCAGCTGGTAGAAAAAGCGCAGGTAGCGCGTCTCGTCCGACAACGCGGCCACGAAGCGCTTCTCGAGCTCGGCATCGTCGGGACGCATCGGCCTCACCAACAGCCGCGTGCCGTCGGCGAGCACCGCATCGCCTGCAAACTCTGCGGGATACGGATGGATCGCCATGTGCGCATAGCGCGCCACCGATGCACGCGCAGGATCGATGTCGATGTGAGCGTCCGCGACGATTGCATGGCCGTCGCCGACGATGACCGGCTCCAGCGTCATCCGGCACACCCATGGCAACGCACACACCAGCGCCGAAACGCGCAGCAGCACCTGCACCAGCGCCTCGCGTGCACCGGCGTCGATGTCGGCGTCCGCACCGCCGCATGCAGCGACCAGGTCACTCGCCAGGCGCACGCTGAGCGGCGGCAGCATCGAGGGCGAGCGGGAGCGGCGGAAATAGACGGCCCCCCCCAGTGTGATCACCGGGCCGAACGTCGGATCGACATGCACGCCGATCGCGAACGACCGCGCCGAGTCCGCCCCCGGCGCGACGATGACGCGCACCGGCGAATGGCCATCGTCGAGGCGCGCATAGTCGCGCGCAAGCGCCCGGGCGCCTGCTGCAACCGCTCGCCGCGGAGCGTCGCCATCGCGCGCCAGCATCACCGGATAGTGGAATGCGTGAGCGGCAGCACGTGCCTCATCGATCGAATGCACGACAGTCGCTTCGAGTTGTGCGATGCCGAACGCCGCGAGCAGAGCACGGGCATCGTCGATCATCAAGCGCCCGGGATCGGGCTGGCGTGCACGAATCGCGTCCGCCGCCTGCAGATCCGGCGTGTGCATGTCCGCCTGTGACGGCGGCGCCTCCAGCAGCCATTGCTGGTTGCGGCGATATTCGCCGAGATACGAAAACGCCTCGACCGCATTTTCCGGCGTGTAGAAATTCGCCACGCCGCCTGCGCCGAGCGCCGCATGCACGTCGGGACGCTCGATCGCCCCAAGCCACGCCGCAAGAACCAGCTTCGTCGACGTGCGCGCCGCGTCCGCCACCGCAACGGCCATCTGCACCGGCGTCGCGGCCGGGCGCGGCACGTGCAGCGCGATCACGGCATCGACGTTTTCGTCACCCAGCACCGCGAGCAACGCCGAACGGTAGCGGTCGGCGTCCGCGGTGCCGCGTACGTCGACCGGATTGCCGCGCATGCTTTCACTGGGCAGTATCGATTCGAGCAAGGCCAGCGTGGCGGGGTCGAGTGTCGCCAGCGACACGCCGATGTCGTGTGCCCGGTCCGCAGCGAGCAATCCTGCCCCGCGTCCATTGGCGACGATGGCAATCCTGTCGCCGCGCGGAATGCGCCCGGCCGCAAGCGCGCGCGCCGCCGCGAAGAGCTGCGTATATGTATGCACGCGCACCGTGCCCGCGCGATGCAGCGCAGCGTCGAAGACCTCGTCTTCGGTCGGCGTCGCATCGATGGTGGCGCGCGCCAGCGAGCGCCCGGCCTTCAACACGACGACCGGCTTTGCGCGTGCCGCAGCGCGCAGCGCCGACAGGAAGCGCCTCGCGGCCGTCACTTCCTCGATGTAGACGAGGATGCCGTCGGTGGCCGCATCGGTTAGCAGCGCGTCGAGCAACTCCGCCACGTCGACATCCGTTTCGTCGCCCAGCGACAGCACGCTGGAAAATCCGATGCCGGCCGCCGTGGCGAAATCGATCATCGCCGTGCATACGGCGCCGGATTGCGAGATCAGCGCCAGCCGGCCTGGCGCCGCGGCCACGTCGGCAAACGTGGCGTTAAGGCCGATGTCCGTGCGCACCACGCCGAATGCACCGGGGCCGATCAGGCGGATGCCGAGCGAGCGCGCCTGAGCCGCGATCGTGTCACGCCAACTGTGTGCAAGCGACATGTCTGCGGCAGGCGCCGCGGTGATCAGCACCACGCCGGAGATGGCCGCGCGTGCAGCGTCAGTGAGTACCGCGGCGACGCTGGTCGGCGGTGTTACGACGATTGCCAGGTCCACCGGCGCGCCGATCGCAGCAAGCGAGCGATACACCCGCGTGTCGAAAATCTGCCGGCGATTGGGATTCACTGCGTAAAGCTGGCCGGTGTAGCCCGCCGCGCGGATGTTCTCGAACACGATGCGCCCCAGCGCGCCGGGGCGCATTGACGCGCCCACTAGCGCAATCGATGCCGGAACCAACAACGGACGCAGTGCGTGTCGCATGATTCGCACCGAGTTTACGCGTGCGGCTTGCGCACGACGGCGCGTGCGGCTCCGCTATAATCGGCGCGCGGCAGGTCGCTGCTGTAGCCATCGTGCGGCGGTTGCGCGATGCCTTCCAGTTTCGGGCCCGTAGCTCAGTTGGTTAGAGCAGACGACTCATAATCGTTTGGTCGTTGGTTCAAGTCCAACCGGGCCCACCCGTCAACCAGTCGATTCCCGGCCTCTTGGCGGTCCACGTCTCGCACGCCGTCCAATGCCACGCTCCTGCACTACAATCCTGTGGGCTACGAGTTTCAACGCTCACGGCGAGCGGGGTGGGTTGCCGAGAGGATGACGAACGGCCCCATTGCAGTGGCACGATGCTTGCGCCTAATCCTTTTCCATGGCCCGTCCCGTCCTTTTCCTGCTCGGAATGCATGCCGGCGGCACCTCTGCGCTGGCATCGGTACTTGCGCAGGCGGGCGCCGCGACAGGCACCACGACGACTCCCCCGATCGACGAGGACGGCGCCGCCACGTGCTGCGCGCGCGTCGCGGCATTGTCCGATGAGGCGTTGCGCTGCATGGGCATCGCCTGGGATTCCCCGGTCGCGCTGCCCGATCGCTGGGAGCGCAACGAGGCGCTGAAGGCCCTCGGCCCGGCGGCAGCGGCGTGCGTGGCCGACGAATATCCCAAGGGGGTTGCCGCGGTGGTGGCCGACCCGCGCATGTGCCGCTTGTTGCCGTTCTGGCGCGCAGCGTTCGAGCAGAACGGATTCGCGCCGTCAGTGGTGCTCGCACTGCGGCGCCCGTACGAAGTCGCCAACTCGCTCGCCAAGCGCGCTCAGTTCGCGCCGGAAAAATCCCTTGCACTGTGGCACCACCACGTCGTCGACGGCGAACGCGGTTCGCGCGGCCTGTCACGCACGCTGATCACCCTTGACCAATGGCATGCCGATCCGGTGGCGACGCTGCAGCGGATAGCCACCGACGCCCGGTTTCCCCTGGCGGCGTCGACACGTGCGCGCGAGGCCGCGCAGAAATCGCGGCAAAAGCAGAAGAACGGCAGCGACGAGCGCATGCCGGGAGGCATGCAATCGGGGCTCGACGCGGTACTCGAGACGGCGTACGCACGGCTGGCCAAGCTTGCGCCCGGCGTGGACCCGGGCAAGGAGATCGAAGCGTTCGCCGCAGCGGCGCGGCCCGCGCTGACCGCCGCCATTGCACCGTGGCTGGGCGCGGAGCTCGACGCGGCGCGCGACACCGCGGTGCAACTCGCCACCGAACTGTCGACCACCCAGCTACGGCTGAATGCGGCGACGTCTGAACTTGCGGCGTTGCGTGCACAGGCGCCGGCACCGGACGCAACCTTATTGGCCACACAACTCGAGACGTTGCGCGAGGACCGCATGCGCGAGCGCGCGCAACTGATCGAGGAGCTCACCAAGACACGTGGCGAGATCGTGCGCATGACCACGGCGGTCGCCGAGGCCCCGCGCACGGCCGAGACGCTGCGTACCGAATTGTCGCAGGCGCATCGCGACCTGTACGACGAGCGCGCGACGATCTCGCGGCTCGCCGACGAGATCGAGAGCACCCGTCGCGATGCCGACGGCAACGCCAAGCGCTTCGACTCGGCGCGCCATCACCTCGAAGCGCTGGCCACCGAGCTTTCGGAAATGCGCGAACAGGCTCAATCGC
Organism: Casimicrobiaceae bacterium; assembly: GCA_039935875.1. Lineage (GTDB taxonomy): Bacteria > Pseudomonadota > Gammaproteobacteria > Burkholderiales > Casimicrobiaceae > VBCG01. The sequence goes on along the minus strand of JBDTJK010000231.1, from coordinate 730 downwards.
GCGAGCACGACTACGCGGTGATCGCGGATGAAGTCGACCGTTACCGCGCGCAGATGTCCGACCTGCACGCCGAGCGCGAGAAGTTGCTGGCCGAGCGCGACCATGCGATGCGCCAGGTCACGCGGTTGTCTACCGAACTGGACGCGCTGCGCCACGAACGCGACGGCGCTATTGCGGACCGCGAGAGCCTCGACGAGGCGATGCGCCAGTCGGGCCAGGCGCTGGCAGTGCTGCGCGACGAGTTGCCACGGCGCGCGGCCGCTGAATCGTCCGTGACGCGCGAGCGCGATGGCCTGCACACTGCATTGAAGGCCGCGCAGGAGCGAATCACCGCGCTGGAATCGATGGTCGGTGAGCGATCGTCGTACATCGCCGAGCTGGTGCAGCGGCACAACGCGCTGGCGGGGCGTCTCAACGATCTCGACAAGCGCACTCTGGTGCGCGTGGCGACATGGCTTGGCGGTCGTACCAAGCCGCACTCCGACCCATCCGCCGAACGCTGACGCCCGCACGCGCCGGCGCAGCCCATCGGGCCGTGCCACATACACCCGCGCATTGCGCGCTACGCCATCGCGGCGTGGCGCCTAGCGCCGGTTCCGGGCATGGCGCCAGTAATAGATCATCGCCGCGCCGCCGACCAGGCCACCGAGGTGCGCGAAATGCGCAACGCCGGATTGCGTTCCGGTCACGCCGAGCACCAGTTCCAGCGCGGCGTAGATGACGACGAACA
>JBDTJK010000230.1:0-14357 GCA_039935875.1 Casimicrobiaceae bacterium | reverse complement strand
GACCGCCCTATTTCCAGGCCGTGTTCTACCCGTTGATTGCGCCGTTGATTTTCCTGATGGGCTTGGGCCCGGTGGCCGCGTGGCGCCAGGCGGAGCTGCCGGCAATCTGGATACGTGTTCGCTGGGCATTCGCAGTGGCGCTCGCGAGTGCGCTGCTGTTGCCCTTCACGCTTGGCACGTGGTCGCCGCTGGTCGCGTTCGCGCTGTTCCTTGCGCTGTGGATCGTGACCACCACGGTGGCAATGGTGCTGCAGCGACTGCGCGCCACGCCGCAGCGCGGACTGCGGGCAAAATTCGCGGCCAATTCCCCTGCGTGGTACGGAATGCTGGTGGCGCACCTCGGTATCGCCGTGTTCATCGTCGGCGTGACACTGGTAAAGGGCTATGAAGTCGAGCGCGACGTGCGCCTCGATATCGGCCAGGGGGTCGACGTCGGCGGCTACACGTTCACGTTTCGCGGGGTCGACAGCGCACCCGGGCCCAATTACCGCGCGCTGATCGGCACCATCGATGTGTCGCGCGACGGTGCACTGGTGCGTACGCTGAAGCCGGAAAAACGCGTATACACCGCATCGGGGCAGACGATGACCGAGGCGGCGATCGCCACGCGCATCAGCGGCGACTTGTACGTGTCGCTTGGCGAACCAGTCGCCGACAACGGTGCGTGGGGTACGCGAATCTACATCAAGCCGTTCGTCGACTGGATCTGGCTGGGCGCGTTCATCATGGCGCTCGGTGGGTTCATCGCCGTCAGCGACCGCCGTTACCGGATCGCGGTGAAGGCGCGCGTGAGCATGGTGTTGCGCGGCGCCACCGCGTGACGCGCACGATGAACGCTCGCGTGTCATTCCCGCCGTCGTCATTCCCGCGGAAGCGGGAACCCAGCGTCGTGGCGCTGGCGACAGCATCGAGCCACTGGGTTCCCGCTTTCGCGGGAATGGCGCAGGAAGCGTTTGCGGGAATGCCAGCGGCGGCAATACATGCCCCATTGACAGCGAGTTGGGGCATGGACGGCATCCGGGGTGAGGGGCGATGAAATTCGCATGGAAATGGTCGGTTCCGCTCGTGCTGTTCGCAGCGCTGGTGATATTCCTGTACATCGGTCTTTATCGCGATCCGCGCGCGGTGCCCTCGCCGTTGATCGGCAAACCGGCGCCTTCGTTCTCGCTGCGCCAGCTCGACGCGGCACAAACGCTGTCGACAGCCGACATGCACGGCAAGGTCTGGCTGCTCAACGTGTGGGCGTCGTGGTGCGAGTCGTGTCGCGTCGAGCATCCGTTGCTGGTGGAACTGGCGCGGCAGAACCTTGCACCGATCATCGGCCTCGACTACAAGGACAAGGACGACCTCGGCAGGGCATGGCTGGCCGAGCGCGGCAATCCTTATGCGATATCGGTGGTCGACGCGGATGGTCGCGTCGGCATCGACTGGGGCGTCTATGGCGTGCCGGAGACGTTCGTCGTCGACAAGCGTGGCGTCATCCGCTACAAGCAGATTGGCCCGGTCACCGCCGATGCGCTGCAAACGACGATCATGCCGTTGATCCGCGTGTTGCAGGAGGAATCGTGATGCGCACGTGGCGGCGATTCGCTGGTATCGCGCTGCTTGGACCCCTGTTCGTCGCAGCAGCGCATGCGCAGGTTTCCACGGTTGCACCGACACCGCAAACAGCGTCCGGCGCGCCGGTCGGGCCATTGGCCGTTACGCCGCCGCCCGCATCACCGCTGGATGCCCGCCTCAAGAAACTGGAACTCGAGTTGCGCTGCCTCGTCTGCCAGAACCAGACGCTGGCCGATTCGGACGCGCCGCTGGCTGCGGACCTGCGCCGCGAAGTGCGCGAACTCGCCATCGCCGGCAAGAGCGACGCTGCGATCCGCACGTATCTCACCGACCGCTATGGCGACTTCGTGCTTTACAACCCGCCGCTGCAGCGCAATACATGGCTGCTGTGGTTCGGTCCGTTCGTGCTGCTGGCAGGCGGGGCATTGGTGTGGTGGCGCGTGGGCCGCAAGTCGGTCGAGGCCTCCAGCGACCCGGCGCGCAAGCAAGGAGATGCCGAAACGGCGCGCGGGCGCGCGCTGCTCGGGACGAAAGCGGGATCGGAGACGATTTAACAAGCGAAAACGGCAACCTGCAAGCCGCTTTGAGAAACCTTCTCCGGCCCACTTCATCGCCGGCTGTATTTGTGAATCAGCGAGGGTAAGTCGTAGTCTGGCGCTTCTCGCGAAGCGATGTCTCGGGCTGGTAGACCACGTGTTCGACGCGCAAACGCCGGGTCTCGCCCGCCGGAAACGTCCAGTCGATCGACTGTCCAACCGTCAGTCCCAACAGCGCCGCGCCCACGGGTGCCAGCACTGAAACCTTGCCTCGATCGACGTCTGCGTCGTCCGGATAGACGATCTGGACCTGCCGCGACAGCTTGGTACTCTCGTCCATGTAGCGGACTTGCGAGTGCATGGTGACGACGTCCGATGGGATGGACTCCGGTGCAACCACGATCGCGCGCTCCAGTTCCGCGCGCAACAGCGCATCTGGCTGTAGCGCCATCACGCGAACGAAGTCACTTTCGGTCAAGAACACGTGTTGATCCCGCATGTCACACCTCCATCACTGCGCCGAGATTCACCATGAATCTGTCGGTTACGTGATGAATGATGGGGGCCGCGGGCAGTTCTGATAAGCAGGCGTATCTGAACAACACTGTTTCTTGGCACACACGACGACCCGCGGGATGCAACGCGAGCAATGCCGATACGTCCGGGCGTGCCTCGCGGACAGCACGGTGGGCGTTTATGCAGCGAGCCCCTGCCAGTCCATCGTTGCAGGCAAGCCTGCGGGGCTGCGCCTGCAGATTGAACGACAGCACCTGGTTAGAAACGGTGTTGTTCGATGCGCGCTGCTTATCTCCACGCGGGATTTACGCCACCATTCACGTCGCGCATGGAATCACATCCGTCGATCGCCAGCGCCCCGGACCCGCGGAGGACACGAGTATTGGCTACCACCGAATGCACTCAGTTCGCCAAGCAGATGCTCGCAGCATGATTGCGCACGCGAGCACAGGTGCCGGGGACCTGGAACCACGCAGACATGAAGCGATCGCGTCAACCATGGCTTCCGATCTCGTGGTCGATCCTGTCCCAATAGGGCTCGGGTCCGAAGCGTTCGAGCAGGAAGTCGATGAAGGCTCGTACCTTGGCGGACAGATGCCGTGTGGGAAGGTACACGGCATACACGTCTTGCTCGGGAAGCGTGTACTCCGACAGTACGGATTGCAACCGGCCCGCTTGAAGATCCCTGCCGACAATGAAAGTCGGAAGTGCAGCAATGCCCAATCCGCCCAGCACCGCCTGCGACAGCGCTTCGTCATCGTTGAGTCTGAGGTTGCCGGATACCGGCACCGAAATCTCGCGCTCCGGACCCTGCAGCCGCCACAATCCCTTGGGATGCACATAGGTATAAGTCAGGCAGTTGTGCCGCGCAAGGTCCTCCACCACTTCGGGAACGCCGTGACGCGCGAAGTAATCCGGCGATCCGCACAGCTTGCGATGCACAGGCGCCAATTTGCGCGCGACGATGTTGAGCCCTGGATCCTTGGCGATGCGTATCGCGACATCGTAGCCTTCATCGGCCATATCGACGAAGCGGTCGCTTATCGTCATATCGACCTTGACTTCCGGATAACGGGCAAGAAAATCGTTGAACAATGGGGCGATATGCAGCGTGCCAAACGCAACAGACGTGCTGATCTTGAGCAGACCACGCGGTTCCGAATGCAACCGGCTGACCGCAAGTTTCGCTTCCTCCATCTCCTCGACGATGCGTGCGCAATGATCATAAAAGGCCGCACCCGCCTCGGTGGGACTCATCTGGCGCGTAGTCCGGTTGAGCAGTTGCGCTCCGAGCGATTTCTCGAGTCTTGCCACCAGCTTGCTCACGCTCGACTTCGACAGGCCCAGAGTGCGCGCGGCACCGGACAGGCTTTTCTCCTCGACGACCTTTGCAAACACGGCCATGGCCGTCAAGTTTTCCATCAGAAGCTTTCGGTCCGGTCGTCCGCCAATGCCGTCACGCCGCGCACACCGTCACCGCGCATCTTCGATGACGATTCAGGCATCTCGGCAAAGCCGCCGCCCGACATTGCCGACTCGATTCAAATCCCGGAACCGGCGTGCGTGGACAGGATCCCGCATTCTAATCGTCTGCAACGGGCGCATTTGACCAGATGCTGGTGCTACCCGCGAACAACCGTTCGACATCCCTATAGAAAGTCCTGACACATGACACCTGATCATTCGATTTTCGTCACCGACAGCGATTTTTCCCAACTTCGACGCTTGGCGAGCCACCCGTCGTTGGCAGCCGAGCTGATGAACGCGGTGGTTGTCGACTCCGGCCGCGTGCCTCCCGATGTCGTCACAATGAACTCCAGAGTGAGGTTTGAAGATGAAAACACGGGGACAATCCGCGACGTGACGATCGTGTTCCCCGACCAGGCCGACGCGACACGTGGCAATGTTTCAATATTGGCGACGATTGGCACCGCACTGCTCGGTCTATCGGTAGGCCAACGCATTCGCTGGCCGTTTCCAGATGGTTCCACGCACAGCCTGCGCGTGCTGGCGCTTATCTACCAGCCAGAGAACGAGAATACCGCTGCCAGCGGCAGCACACGAAAGTAGAAAAGTGCGACGTCCTCCGCCAGAGGTTCAGCAGCGGGCCGCGGCGATGAAAAGCCGGATCGCGTTCGGAGTCATGCAGCTTCCGGATCGTTGTAGTCAACGGGAACATAGCGGTTCAATCGCATGCGCGAGGTGACGCGTCCGCTGGTCGACTCCCGGACCTCGTCTGCGTAACCCAGTAGCGCCGCAAGCGGCGCTTCGGCGAACAGGTAGAAGCAGCCATCGTGCTGATCGATCCCTGTCGTTCGGCCACGTCGCTGTACGATTCCGCGGCGCACCAGCGGCAGGTACGGATTCGGGCCATCGAAATGGACTTCCATGTACGGCTCCAGTACCTGCGCACCATGAACATAGCGCACGCATGGCACTTCGGCAACCAGCGCGGGTCCAAAATGACCGTACAGAATTGTCACTGCGGACCCAAGCGCGGCTTCCGTGCGGGCAAGCACGCGCAATCCACCGCTGACGGGTATGTACAGCGTATCTTCTGCAGCAGGCAATTGTCTCCAACGGACCGCCTGCAACAGCTGCCGTTGCGTCGCGGCGATTTTGCCACGCAGCATTTGCTCGATTGGATATTGCGGGTGCATCAGCGACGGTGGTTGCGGCGGCCGTGCGCGTCCCTGCAAGCGTTGAAGGAGTTCGTGATTCAAGCTTTCCTCCATGAGAACCCAATTGTGGCGCGATGTCGTAGCGTGACCTCGACAGCCTGCGTTGAGCGCGACGATCGGCGCGCGGAAATCCAGCCACGCCGCGACTTCTGCGTGTCACCGGAGCTCAATGCGATCGATCGACCCGACGTACGAATTGTGCGTGTCGATCGGGATGTTGATAAGCCGATCCAACTGAACAACACCGTTTCTATCCACGCCACATTGGCCTCGGCCCGGGTGTCGAATACCTGCACTCGAACGCGCGCATTGGCGTGCAGGGCCGCAGTCTAGCGGACCGATGAACGCCCTGTGGTGTGTACTGCTCGAAGAGGCGCGCAGAAGCGGACGCTGCGTGCGCCTGCATTCAGCCGCTGACGTCGGGCGCCCGTGCCCAGCCACATTTCCAGCACAGGTCGAAGGTCGCCGGATTGTCCTCGCCGCAATGCAGGCAATGCCACTGGCCGGTGCGCGAACGCTCGATATCGTATTCGCGCAACACGGCGGTCGCGCGTGCGAAGTCGTCGTCATCGTCCAGCCACAGCTGCGGCTGCGCGACATCGGGCGGGACATCCCCGACGATCGACTGCGCGTGCTCGTTGAACACGTGCGTGGCGATCCCCGCATGGGCCAGGCGGTCGCGCAGCAGGTAGGCGTCGGTGCGGTTGCGCGCCACGTAGAAGCGTTTCATCGGCGTCGACGCAAGGTGTGCGGTCAGCGGCCGCCGCGCTGCTGCCAGCGCCATGCGTCCGCACAGATGGAGTCGAGGTCGCGCAGTGCGCGCCAGCCCAGCACGCGCTCGGCAAGCGCCACATCGGCGTAGTAGCAGGCGACGTCGCCGGCGCGGCGCGGCGCGAATGCCTTGGGAATGCTGCGCCCGCACGCTTTTTCGAATGCAGCCACGACTTCGAGCACCGAATATCCACGACCCATGCCGAGATTGATCGTCAGCGCGCCTTCGTGGCGCGCAAGGACGTCGAGCGCCGCCACATGTCCTTGCGCCAGGTCATCGACGTGGATGTAATCACGTACGCCCGTGCCGTCAGGTGTCGGCCAGTCGGTGCCATACACCGGCAACTCGCTGAATTCACCGGAGGCGATGCGGCACAGCAACGGCACGAGATTGTTCGGCTTGCCACGCGGCGCTTCGCCGATCATTGCGGATGGATGCGCCCCCGCCGGATTGAAGTAGCGCAGGTTGGCCACGCGCCAATTGGGGTTTGCACGCGACAGGTCGCGCAGGAATTCCTCGACGACGCGCTTGGTGCGTCCATAGACGCCGTGCGGGCGCAGAGGCGCGCTCTCGCCCACCGGCAATGAATCTGGCTGGCCGTAGACGGCGGCCGAACTCGAGAACACCAGCGTTCCCACACCGGCTTCGCCCATCACGCCGGCCAGCGCAAGGGTGCCGCCGATGTTGACGTCATAGTAAGCGAGCGGTCGCAGCTCGCCTTCGCCGACCGCCTTCAGGCCCGCGCAATGGATGACCGCGCCGATCGGATATTGGCGAAACGTGCGGCGCAGCGCATCGACGTCGCGTACATCCGCTTCCACGCACGCAACCGGCTGCGTCGTCAGCGCCGCGAGGCGCTCGATGACGCCGCGGTCGCTGTTCGAGAAATCATCGAGCACCACTGGCACTCGGCCAGCGGCCGAAAGCGCGGCGGCGACGTGCGACCCGACATAACCGGCGCCGCCAGTGACGAGAACGGTTGAGCTCACCGCTCGATGCTACCCAACGGGCTTCGCGGCCCATGGCGGCCCGGGTCGACGGAGGCTAACCGGCACTCCACGTGTCCAGCGCGCGCGTTCCTGCCTCGCCCGCCACGCGAGGTCCACGGATGTCGTCGCAAAGGGTAAGGACGCGAATACGAACTACGAACCTCCGGCGTGGCATCCGCTGGCCGAGCCATTCCCGCAATCGCCGGCAACTCAACATGAGCGGGCGCAACTCGCTCCTGCGTGCCTTCGCCGCTGATGCGAACGTGCGTCATCCCTTCATACCGGAAGTGACGAAGGCGGAAATGATCTGCTTCTGGGCAAGGGCGTAGAGAAGCAGCGGCGGCACCGTGGCGAGCACAGCCGTCGCCATCATGGGTCCCCAGAGCTGCGCCGATTCGCTGTTCGCGGAGAAAACCTGCATGCCGACCGCGAGTGTCTTCGCCTTCATGTCGTCGAGAACGAGCAGCGGCCAGGTGTACTGGTTCCACGAGTGGAGAAACGAGAGGATGGTGACCACGGCGACTGCGGGCCGGATGTTCGGCAACACGATGTGCCGGAGTGTTTTCCACGTGGTCGCGCCATCGATCTTCGCGGCGTCGAATATTTCCTGGGGCAGCGTCCGGATATATTGCCGCAACAGGAAAATGTAGAAAGCGCAGCTCGCCAGAGAGGGGACGACGACGCCCCAGCTCGTATTGATCCAGTCGAGCCTGGAGACGAGAATGTAATTGGGCACATAGGTCACGGCAGCCGGCACGATCATCGTGCCGAGGATGATGGCAAAGCAGAAGTTGTCGCCGCGAAATCTGAGACGTGCAAACGCGAAGGCGGCCGGAATGCTGATCGCCAGCTTGCCGACGGTGGTGACGACAGCGATGAACAAGCTGTTCCAGAACCAATTCGCAACCGGGAAATATTGAAATGCGTCCGGGTAGTTCGACAGCGTGGGCATCCGCGGCAGAATCTGGATGTTCTTGGTAAACACCTCGGTCGGGATCTTGAACGACGTCGAGAGCATCCACAACATCGGGAACAGGGTGATCGCGCAGAGCAGGATCACCACCAGATGCACCGTGCCTATGCCGAGCCGGCCGGACCAGCGGGGCGCCGCTGGCGACCCGCGACTGGCGGCCGGGCGAGCGAGGTTAACCATAGTGGACGCGCCGTTCGACATAGCGGAACTGGACCCAGGTGAGGATCGCGGTGCCGATGAAGATGAGGAGCGATACGGCGCTGGCGGAGCCGATCTGGAAGATGCGGAACCCCTGCTCATAGAGGTAGTAGACGATATTGCTCGATCGATCGAAGGGGCCACCGTCGGTCATGACGTTGATCGCCCCGAAGACTTCATCGTTGACGGAGATGACCGTGGTGACCAGAACGAAGAAGAAGGTGGGCGTGATCAGCGGGAATCGAATCCGGCGGAACATCTGCCAGCCGCTGGCGCCATCGAGCGATGCAGCTTCGATGTAGTCGGTCGGCACGGCTTCCAGTGCCGCCAGATAAAGCAGCAGATTGAACCCGAACGTCTTCCAGATCGAGACGACGATGACGCACCATATCGCGGTATTCGGGTTTGACAGCCAGTTCACCTTGGCGAACCCGAAATCGAAGATCACCTTGTTGAGAAATCCCTGGAGCGGGTTGAATATCCAGAGCCAGAGCAGCGCAGCGACCGAGAACGAGATGACGGTCGGGCTGAACAGGGTCACTCGATAAAACGTTTGCGCTCGGGAGCGCCGGATCGGCCAAAGAAGCAGCGCCAAAGCCAGCGGCAGGATGACCTGGGCCGGCACCAGCGCCACGATGTAGACGAGGGTTCCGTACAGTGCGCGGTGGAAACGCGGATCGCCGGCCAGACGGACGAAATTGTCGAAGCCGACGAACTCTTTCACCGGCGAGACAAAATTCCAATCGAAGAACGACAGGTAGAACGAATAGATCAACGGCCAATAGATGAACACGACCACGATGGCGAGCACCGGGGTAACGAACAGGTACGGCGTTGCCGTCTCCCAGGCACGGTAGCGGATCCCGTCCCGGTGTCGAGCCCGGGCCTCCGGCTCGACTCCGGTGTTACCTGAAACCGGGAGCGGCCCCGCCATCCGCTACGACTTTGGCAACAGAGGCTCGACCTGCTCCTTGGCCTGCTTGCACCCCTCCGCGGCGCCGATATCACCGGCCCAGATCCTCTGCACGTAGGTACCCCACACCTTCTGGATTTCCGCCGCCCGCGCGCCTGGCCACTGGGATTCGCGGGTCAATCCTTCGCTGAGCTGGGTGTACGCGGCTTCCTGTCCTGGCAGCACCGGCTCGTCGTACTTGGTGGCATTGAGGTAGCCGGTCTTGAGCCAGATGTCCATGCCCTCCTTCGAAGCGACGAACTTGAGGAACTGCCAGGCCGCGTGCTGCTGTTCCTTGTCGCGAGCGTAGCAGCCGACGAAGGAGCCGCCACTCGACATCCTGCGCGGCTTGCCGGCAAAGACCGGGAACGGCGAAGTCCGAAGATCGAACTTCACCTGTTTCGAGAGGCCGCCAAGCGAGGCAATGCTGGCCATCCAGATCGCCAGCGACCCGCCGATGAACGCAGCGTTGCTTTCCGTCGTCGTGGACTGGAGATAGAGGCCGGCCTTGTTGAGATCGGCGATGGTCTGCATCGCGGCTACCGCTTCCGGACGATCCCAGACCGGTTTGCCGCCGTCGTCGAGAACGCGGCCACCATTGCACTGGATGATGCTTTGCGCTTCCCAGTCGGCATTGTTGCCGAGGCCGAGGATGGGATTGCCGGTGACGGCCTTGACTTTCGCGCCCAGCCTCTTGAAGGATGCCCAATCCTTGAAGAGTTCGGCCGGATCGACCCCCGCCTGCTTCATGATGTCGTTGTTGTAGTACATCACGGGGCACGAGAAGGCCAGCGGCAGACCGACGGTTTGCTTGTTCAACGTCACCAGCGGAAGGACTGCATCCTTGTAGTTGGCGAGCACCTGGGGCAGCTCACTGCCACCGATCTTCTCGAGCGAAGCGACCCCCAATCCCTGCACCGCGTAGTTGGCGTTCGCCCACGGCGTCGTCACGAGCGCTGGCGGCCTTCCGGCCGCAATCTGCGCCTGTGCCTTTTGCAGCGTCGCGAAGTAATCACCGCTCGGAGTCTCGCCCCTGACAATGACCCCCGTGTTCTTGGCGTTGAAAGCTTCGATCAGGAGCGCCGCCGGGTGCGCCGTCGCTGCCGCCGCCTGGCCGGGCGGCGTGCCCCAGACATGCAGGAACAGGATCTCGACCGGCTTGGCGGCAAAGGCTGGCCAGCTTCCCATCGCGGCACTGCCCGCTGCCGCGCTCGCGCCCCGAAGGAACGTTCGGCGATTGACTCGCTGCTGCGACAGTTGCGTTGCGTCTTGTTCTGGATGTGCCACGGTCTCTCCTCATGGTTGGACACCGCACGACAGTGCGGTGACTGACGACTGCGACGCCTTTGCTGGCGGGCTGGCGGCCCTGAAATCGGTTAGCGCTCATGTCCCTTCCGCCAGCAGTGCTTCGGCTCCCTGCTGGTCGATCACGAGTGAATTGACAAGACGGCCTCGCAGCGCGGCGAACACCGCCCGCGCCCGCCGCGGGCCATTGGTGACGCCGATGACTTCATGACAGCGCCGCAACTCGTCGAGCTCGACACTGATGACGCGGTCACGATAATCGGTTTCGCACTCGCGGCCGGATCGATCGTAGAAGCGGCCGCAAATCTCACCAGCGGCCCCGGCGCTCCGCAGCTTCCCGAAATCGGCGGCCGTGAGCACTCCACGCTCGACGAATGCCGACTCATCGAGCGAGCCGATGCCCACCAACGCCAGATCGAGCGCGTCGAACAATTTACGAACCGTCCGGATGTGCTCATGATTGATGAAAACATCGCGGGTTCGGCGATCGCTGGCAAAGGCGGGCGCGTTGAGCGTGTAGAAGGTGCCATCGAAACGGGAGGCAAGAACGCGCGAGAGCTCGCTGGGGTCGATGGCGCTGGCAGTAGGGCCGATATTGCCCATCAACTGCACCACGCGCGGCCGGGTCGGCGGATGGTGGACCGCGAAGGCGTGAATCAATTCATGCAGCGTACGGCCACCGGCGAGGCCCACCGTCTGTCCAGGTTGGAACCGCTCGGCCACCGCCGAGGCGGCGTAATAGCCGACAGCGCGGCGCACCGTTTCTGCTTTCTGGCCCAGCGTGCGGATGACGATGGCATGGCGTAGATGGAAACGGTCGCTCAGCATCCGCTCGAGCGCCGCATCGCGCGGATCATACGGATCGACCGAGAAGCGAACGATGCCGCGCTCGCGAGCGGCATTCAGCAGGCGAGAGACAGTCGAACGGGAGACACCGATCACGCCAGCGATCTCCTGCTGGCCCAGTCCGTCGAGGTAATAGAGCCGCGCCACGGATGTCACTTCATCGTCAGACTCGACGACCACGGCTGCTCCTGCCGCTCGCCCGTCCGGCTCGTCGAGACGATGCTGCCCCGCTACAGATGTGACGACATGATCGGAGTCGTTACTCACAGGTGACCCTGTCGCCCGTTCTGTTGCACGTTTGTGCGTGGACAATTGCTCAACCCGCATTTAGACTAGCATCGTGTTCGGGGGGAGTCAACGCAGAATGTCCGCAGCAAACGCACCAGCAGGAAAACGCGCGCCAGCTCGACGAGCGCATCCCCTCGCCGCTGGTGCGCGCGATGCAGTCGGACTTTGTGCTCGATCGGATCGATCGACTGTTACCGGGTTGGCTTTGCAACGAGGTGGATCCGCTGCTTGCCAGGTATGAAGCGAGGGAGATGGCGTGATTCTCTATGGACATCGGGGAGCGCGGGGCGAGGCTCCGGAAAATACCCTGAGCGGGTTTCGCTATGCGCTCGGCGTGGGCATCAGGGCATTCGAGTTCGACGTCCATCTCTCGGCTGACGATCGGCTGGTCGTCATCCACGATTCGACCGTCGACCGCACGACGAATGGCAACGGACCGGTAGCGGCGATGACCGTGGCCGAGTTGGCCCAGCTTGATGCCCGAGCGGTCTTTCCCGACTGGTCGGAACCGGCCTGGGTGCCGACGCTGGCCGAGGTCCTCGACATCGTGGCAGGCGTCGAAAGCTTGGAGATCGAGATCAAGACCGATCGACCGGACAGACTGCGCCGCGTCGCCGAGCTGGTTTTGGCAGCGATCGGCCAGTACGACATCGCCGGCCGCGTCACGGTCACGTCGTTCGATCCCGTGGCGCTCGAAGCGGTTGCCCGATTGGCGCCGCAGCAGCGGCGAGGCTTCATCGCCAAGTTCGAGACAGCCGACGATCTTGCGACGGCTTCGCGGATTGGCGCCCGACGCTGCGCCATCCCGATCAGGACGGGCTCGCCAGAGCGCGTGCGGGAGGCGCACGCCGCAGGAATGGACGTCACGGGCTGGCAGGGAAACACGCGGGAAGACATCGAGACCCTGCTGGCCTGGGGCGTCGATTGCATCACCAGTGATTACCCGTCGCTCGCCCGCGCCACGCTGCTCGAGGCGGGAACGTTGTCGTAGCGACACGCGAGCTCCCGACCGAATCGTATCGGTGGCGGCGACAATCGTGATGGTGATAAGCACCGAAGACCGGCGCTAGCAGAACTTTCTGCGCAACTCCCCGGAACACGACCCGCGCGCCCGCAAGACGATCGGCGCCGCGATCCGTTACTTGGTCTTGGCGGCGACCTTCGCCTTTTTGCTATCGTCCTTGGCCGCTTTCTTGGCGCCGTCGTTGGCGGCTTTTTTCGCGCTGCCCTTCGCCGCCTTGTCAGCATCGTCCTTGGCCGCCTTCGTGACTTTGGCCGCATCCTTTGCCTGCTTCGCGTCGACCTTCGCCTGCTTCGCCGCCTCCTTGGCGGCCTTCTTGGCTTCGGTCTTGTCCTCTTCGGTCACGACAACCGGCGCCGCCTTGTCGACCAGCTCGATCAGCGCCATCGGTGCCGCGTCGCCCTGGCGAAAGCCGTACTTCAGGATTCGCGTGTAGCCGCCCTGGCGCGCGGTGAACCGCGGGCCGAGCTCGTTGAAGAGCTTGGTGACCATGTCGCGGTCACGCAACCGGTCGAACGCAAGACGGCGATTGGCGAGCGTCGGCGTCTTCGCCAGCGTGATCATCGGCTCGGCAACGCGGCGCAGTTCCTTCGCCTTCGGCAGCGTCGTCTTGATCGCCTCGTGCAGGAACAGCGAGTTCATCATGTTGCGCAGCATCGCGAGGCGATGGCTGCTGGTGCGGTTGAGCTTGCGGAGCCCGTGTCGGTGACGCATGGCAAATTTCCTTCAATTAGTTGGCGCCGCTTCGCACAGCGCTCGTTATTGCTCTTTGCTTGTTCCAAATGTCAAAAAAGATCCGGCTGTGCCGGTCTTTTTTGAGTAGCTAATCCGTCCGCAAGCAGGTTTCTGCTTCCGGACGGATATGTCAGGGACGATCCAATCCCGCCGGCGGCCAGTTCTCGAGCTTCATGCCGAGCGACAAGCCGCGCGACGCGAGCACTTCCTTGATCTCGTTCAGCGACTTGCGGCCGAGGTTCGGCGTCTTCAGCAACTCCGTCTCCGTGCGCTGGATCAGGTCGCCGATGTAATAGATGTTCTCGGCCTTGAGGCAGTTGGCCGAGCGCACCGTGAGTTCCAGGTCGTCGACCGGACGCAGCAGGATCGGATCGACCTGCGGCGACGCGCGTTCGGACGCCGGCGAATCCGTGCCCTTGAGGTCGGCGAACACCGACAGCTGCTCGACCAGCACGGACGCCGCGAAGCGCACCGCCTGCTCGGGCTCGACGACACCGTTGGTCTCGATGTCGAGTACCAGCTTGTCGAGGTCGGTACGTTGTTCGACGCGCGCGCTTTCGACGGCATACGAAACGCGGCGCACCGGCGAGAACGACGCGTCGAGCAGGATGCTGCCGATCGAACGGCCGCCTTCCGGCTTCGCGCGCGACGTGGCCGGCTGGTAGCCGCGGCCCTTCTCGACGCGGATTTCCATCTCGATCTTGCCGCCCGCGGTCAGGTGCGCAATGATGTGCTCGGGATTGATGATTTCGACGTCGTGGTTGGGCTCGATGTCGGCGGCGGTGACAGGCCCTTCACCCGACTTGGCGAGCCGTAGCGCGATGTGGTCGCGGTTGTGCAGCTTCAGCACCACGCCCTTCAGGTTGAGCAGGATGTCGACGACGTCTTCCTGCACACCGTCCAGCGCCGAGTACTCGTGCAGCACGCCGGTGATCTTGACTTCGGTGGGCGCGAACCCGGGCATCGACGAGAGCAACACGCGGCG
>JBDTJK010000229.1:0-8447 GCA_039935875.1 Casimicrobiaceae bacterium | reverse complement strand
CTGTTCCCGGCGATACTCGGGCACGAAGGAGCGGGCGTCGTCGTCGATATCGGTCCCGGCGTGACCAGCGTGAAGAAGGGCGATCACGTGATCCCGCTGTACACGCCTGAATGCCGGCAATGCAAGTCGTGCCTGTCACGCAAGACCAACCTGTGCACAGCGATCCGCGCCACGCAGGGCAAGGGGGTGATGCCCGACGGCAGCAGTCGCTTTTCGCTGAACGGTGAGCGGCTGCATCACTACATGGGCTGCTCGACGTTCGCCAACTACACGGTGCTCCCGGAAATCGCAGTGGCGAAGATCCGCGAGGATGCGCCGTTCGACAAGGTCTGCTACATCGGCTGCGGCGTCACCACCGGCATCGGCGCGGTGATCAACACCGCCAAGGTCGAGCCGGGCGCCAACGTCGTCGTGTTCGGGCTGGGCGGAATCGGCCTGAACGTGGTGCAAGGCGCGCGGATGGTCGGCGCCAACATGATCGTCGGCGTCGACCTCAACGCTGCGCGCGAGCCGCTTGCGCGCAAGTTCGGCCTCACGCATTTCGTCAATCCGCGCGATGTCGGCGGCGACCTGGTCGCGCACCTCGCCGCGCTGACCGGCGGCGGCGCCGACTACAGCTTCGAGTGCATCGGCAACGTCGACGTGATGCGCCAGGCGCTCGAATGCACGCATCGTGGGTGGGGCGTGTCAGTGATCATCGGCGTCGCCGGTTCCGGCCAGGAAATCCATACGCGTCCGTTCCAGCTCGTCACCGGCCGGGTGTGGAAGGGCAGCGCGTTCGGTGGCGCGCGCGGACGCACCGACGTGCCCCGAATCGTCGACTGGTACATGGACGGCAAGATCAACATCGACGACCTGATCACGCACGTGCTGCCGCTCGAACGGATCAACGACGGCTTCGACCTGATGCATGCCGGCACGTCGATCCGCGCCGTCGTCCAATATTGAGCGCGGCATCGCCGATGAGCGAAGCCACGAGGGTACCGAAGCGCGTCACGCGCAACCGCATGTTCGGCGGCATGCAGGACGTCTACACGCATTTCTCGACCTCGACGCGCTCGCCGATGCGCTTCGCGCTGTACCTGCCGCCGCAGGCAGCCGGTGCGCGCGTCCCCGCGCTGATGTGGCTGTCGGGCCTGACCTGCAACGAGGAGAACTTCACGTTCAAGGCCGGCGCGCAGCGAGCTGCTGCACGGCTCGGGCTCGCGCTGATCGTTCCCGATACCAGTCCGCGCGGGCTTGCCATCCCTGGCGTCCGCGATGCCAGCGACTTTGGCGAAGGCGCGAGCTTCTATGTCGATGCCACCGTCGCGCCGTGGGTGGAGCACTACCGGATGTATTCGTACGTCAGCGCCGAGCTGCCGGATCTCGTCGCCGCGCACTTTCAGGTGGATACCGCGCGCATGGGAATCTGCGGCCACTCGATGGGCGGCCACGGCGCGCTGGTCGTCGCGTTGCGCAATCCCGAGCGCTTCGCGTCAGTATCGGCCTTCGCGCCGATCACCTCGCCGATGCACACTCCATGGGGGGACAAGGCTTTCAGCGGGTATCTCGGCAGCGATCGCGCCGCATGGCGGGACTACGACGCCACCGAACTCATCGCCAGTCGCGGCTGGCGCGGTCCACCGTTGCGCATCGAGCAAGGCGATGCCGATCCATTCCTCGCCTCGCAGCTCAAGCCGCAGCTATTCGCCGCGGCTTGCGCGGACGCTGGCGTAGCGCTCGACCTGCGCCAGCGAGAAGGGTACGACCACAGTTACTATTTCATCGCGACCTTCATCGACGAGCACCTGCGCATGCACGCAGACGTGCTGGATGACAACCGCCGGGCTTGAGACCGGCGCTGCGAATGCGTCGAATGTATTCGCGGAATCGTTCGACGGCGCGGCGCCGTCTGCATTGCGATCGCCCGCGTCAACCGGCGGCGCGACCGCGCATCCTGCGGGATGGTTGATAATGCGCGACGCAGTGTCCGGTATTCGCCACGCTTCGTAATGACCACCTCCTATCGTAACATCTTCCTGCTCGCCTGTTGCCAGGCACTGTTGCTGACCAACGCTGCTGGCCTGGTCGCGATGAACGGCCTGGTCGGCTATTCGCTGGTCGACATGAAGGAGATCGCGACGCTCGGCGCCACCACCTACGTGCTGGGTTCGGCGCTGGCGACGATGCCGATGTCGCTGTGGATGGCGCGCGTGGGGCGGCGGCGCGGCTTCATGGCCGGTGCGCTGATCAACGTCGCCGGATGCGCGCTCGCAGTGTTCGCGCTCGCAGTGCACAGCTTCGTGCTGTATTGCGTGGCCACCGCCGTGATCGGCATCTACAACGCTGTGGGGCTGCAGTACAGGTTTGCAGCGGCGGAGGTCGCAGCGCCAGCCGACAAGGCGCGTGCGATATCGCTGGTGCTCGCTGGCGGCATTGCGGGGGGATTCCTCGGACCGGCGGTCAGCCAGTGGGGACGCGACCTGTTCGCGACGCCCTTCGAGGGCTCGTTCGTGCTGCTGGCGGCCGTTGCCCTGGTTGCGACTTGCGTGCAGTGGTTCGTCGACGTGCCACCGGCGTCCGCGCATGAGCGCTCGCACGCCGGACGTCCGTTGCGCAAAATCGTGCGCCAGCCTGTGTTCATGGTCGCCGCGCTGTCTGCTGGAATGGGTTACGGGCTGATGAACCTGCTGATGACGGCGACACCGCTGGCGATGGACTTCTGCAGCCATCCCTATTCCGCGGCAGCGCTCGTCATCTCGTGGCATGTCGTCGGCATGTACGCGCCCGGCTTCGTCACCGGCAGCCTGATCACGCGCTTCGGCGCGCTCAACATCATCGTTGCCGGGGCCGCCGTGATGGCCGTCGGCGCAGCTGTTGCACTGAGCGGCACCGCGGTCGCGCATTTCGTCGTCGCGCTGATGTTCGTCGGTTGCGGCTGGAACTTCATGTACACCGGCGGCACGACGTTGCTGCTTGGCGCGTATCGTCCTGGCGAGAGGGCGCGCGCGCAGGGCGCCAACGACTTCATCATGTTCACGATCATGGGTCTGTCGTCGTTCTCCTCAGGCGCGCTGGTGTCCGCGGCCGGCTGGACCGTGATGAACTGGAGCGCGCTGCCGATCCTTGCGCTGATTGCCGTGGTGGTCCTGCGCTACGCGCGGCGCCCGCAGCCTGCAGCCGCTGCGGCAGGCGGACGTTCATAAGCAGCGCTCGATGCTGGGCTACCGGCACGGCTTTCACGCCGGCAATCACGCCGACGTCCTCAAGCACGTGGTCCTGCTCGTGCTGTTGCGGCACCTGACGCAGAAGGACAAGCCGCTGCTGTTCGTCGATACGCATGCGGGCGCCGGCAGTTATGCGCTCGACGAAGGCTTCGCTGCACGCAACGCGGAATACGAATCCGGGATCGCGCGATTGTGGCCGCTCGCGTCGCTGCCGCCACCGGTTGACGACTACGTTTCGCTCGTCCGCGCGTTCAATGCCGACGGCAAGCTGCGCCGTTACCCGGGCTCGCCGCGGCTCGCGGCCCTTGCACTGCGGCCGCACGATCGGCTGCGACTGTTCGAACTGCACAGCAGCGAAAGCGTACTGCTGGTGCACGAATTTGCCGACGAGCTGCGGCGAGTGCGCGTGGACGCGGGTGATGGCTATGCGGGGCTGGCGGCTGCGCTGCCGCCGGTGTCGCGCCGCGGCCTGGTCCTGATCGATCCGTCGTACGAGATGGTGACCGACTATCGCGCGGTGGCGAGTGCACTACGCGCGGGCCTCGAGCGATTCGCCACCGGAACCTACATGATCTGGTATCCGCTGCTGAATCGACGAGAAGTCCGGGAATTGCCGACGCGCCTGTTGCGAGTCGCGGCCGCAGACTACCTGCACGTAACGCTGCAGGTGCGTGCGCCGTCCACCGATCGTTTCGGACTGCACGGCAGCGGTCTCGTCGTCGTCAATCCACCGTGGAAAGCGCCTGCCGAGATCGAAGCCGTGATCCCGTGGCTGACCCAGGTGCTGGCCGAGGATGCGGGCGCGCGCTTCACGTTCGATATGCGACAGAAGTGAGACGTCATGGCCAACGGCACTGGGTTCCCGCTTGCGCGGGAATGACGGGGCTCTCGCGGGAATGACGGCGGTAACGGCAGTCACCGCGAGTGGTTGAAGCCGGGCTCGCGCCACAGGTCCGGTTGTTGCTGCGCCTGGTCGATGCCGCGCTCGCGCGCATCCCACCACTGGCGCAGCTCCGGTGGATCCAGCGGTCGCGAGATCAGGAATCCCTGGGCTTCCTCGCAGCCGTGGCGTTTGAGGAACTCGAATTGCGCGGTGGTCTCCACCCCTTCGGCGATCACGCGCAGGTTCAGCGAATGCGATAGCGCGATGATCGCGACGGTGATCGCCTCGTCATTGCGGTTTTGCTCCAGGCCGCGCACGAAACGCTGGTCGATCTTGACGCTCTCGATCGGCAGCCGCGCAAGGTAGGACAGCGAAGAATAGCCGGTGCCGAAGTCGTCGACGGTAATCGAGACGCCCATCTGCTTCAGCTTGACCAGTGTCGCCACCGCCTTCTCCGGGTGCGTGATGATGACGCTTTCGGTGATCTCCAGGTCGAGGTAGCTCGGCGGCAGATGCGACGACGCGAGCGCTTCCTCGACGATCGACAGCCAGCTGTCGTGCTGCAGTTGCTGCACCGACAGGTTGACCGACAGGCGCAGGATCATTCCCGAGGTGTGCCATTGCATCACCTGGCGACATGCGTCGCGCAGCACGCGCGCTCCCAGCGCCTGGATCATTCCGGACTCCTCGGCGACCGGGATGAATTCGGCAGGCGCGATGACGCCGCGCTCAGGGTCACGCCAGCGCAACAGCGCCTCGACGCCCGATGTGCGCCCGGTGCGCATTTCCACCTGTGGCTGATAGACCAGGAAGAACTCGTCGTCCATCAATCCGCGGCGCATGTCGGTCTCGAGCTGCAGCCGCTGCTGCACGCGTGCGTTCATATCGGCGGTGAAGAAGCGATAGGCGTTGCGGCCAGCTTCCTTGGCCGCGTACATCGCCGTGTCCGCCTGCTTGATCAGCGTCGCGGTGTCCTGCGCATCGAGCGGATAGATAGACACTCCGATCGAGCACGTCAGCGTCGGCACCTGGTTGGCCAGGCGGAACGGCGCCATGAACGACTCGCGAATGCGCGAGATCACCGTCATCACCTCGAACGTCGCGTGCGCAGGATCGAGATCGGGCAGCACCAGCACGAACTCGTCGCCGCCGAGCCGCGCGACGGTGTCGCTCTCGCGCACGGCGCTGATCAGGCGCTGCGCGATGGCCTGCAGCAGCTGGTCACCCGCATCGTGGCCAAGCGTGTCGTTGATGCGCTTGAAATGGTCGAAGTCAAGGAACAGGCATGCGACCTGCACTTGCTCGCGCTGCGCTTGCGACAGGATTTGCCTCAGCCGATTGTTGAGCAGCGAGCGGTTCGGCAATCCGGTGAGGATGTCGTGCTGCGCGAGCTTGTAGGCATGCGCAGTGGCGATCTCCAGTTCCTTCGTGCGTTGCGCGACCTTGTCCTCCAGCGTGCGCTGGTACGATGAAACCTGCGACTGCGATTCCGCCAGGCGCTGCGTCATGTGGTTGAACGTGTGGGTCAAAAGGCCCATCTCGTCCGACGAGCTCGCCGGAACGTACACGTCGAGGCGGCCACCGCCCACGGCACGCGCCGCGCGAATCAGGCGGCGCATCGGCGCCACCAGCCGGCGCGTGAGGAACATCGTCGCCAGCAGCGCAAGCAGCGTCACGGCTGCCACCGCAAGCAGCGAGCCAGCCAGGCTGGCACGAATTCGGTCGCTGCGGCCTTCGAACGACATGCCGACGCGCACGAAGCCGATCGGTACCGCAGGCGTGCGTATGCCGCCTTTTTCGCGCGCGGTCGCATCGAGCACGCTGGCGCTGCT
This sequence comes from Casimicrobiaceae bacterium, assembly GCA_039935875.1. Classification (GTDB taxonomy): domain Bacteria; phylum Pseudomonadota; class Gammaproteobacteria; order Burkholderiales; family Casimicrobiaceae; genus VBCG01. The sequence goes on along the minus strand of JBDTJK010000229.1, from coordinate 2,523 downwards.
CGACACGCCGATCGGGGAAACCACGTCAATGTAGCGCTGGCCGTGCAGCGCAAGCTCGCTTTCGGAGAATCCCGCGCCGCGGTTGGCCGCGTGCACGACGCGGATCGGCGGCAGCGCCAGGCCCGCGATGTTCGTCTCCAGGAAGCGGGTCGCCAGTGGATGGCCGCCGGCGTCGACCACGCTGACGTAGGCGATGTCGCCCTGGTCGCCGAGGCTGTCCAGCAAGCTCGACAACTGCTGCTGGTTGCGCGTGTAGACATCGTATTCCGCGAGGTCGGCGAGCATGATCGCAACGATGCTGCCCTGCGTGCGCAACTGCTGCGCTTCCTCGCGCGACTGCTGCCAAACGTGATAGCCGGAGATCGTCGCGGCAGTGAGGAAGATCAGGCCGACCGTCAGCAGTTGCAGCTTGGTGAAAAGGCCCAGCCGGACTGGCGGCAACGTGATCGGCGAGATCGTTTCGGTGCCGAGCGGCGACAGGTGGCGGCGCAGGCGGCGCAGCACGCCACGTCGTCGCGCCGAATTCTCATTCGGCGGTATTGCCGAAGGGTCACTCATGGACGTTACCCACGCCGGCCAGTGAGGCGGCGTCCCATTTGAGGCGCAGTTGCGCCGCCGCACGACGGTTGACGCTGACGAGCGGGGCCGGCAGCGTCGGCGGTATAGCGTTCCTTGTCGTCGACGCGAGATGCAGCGCGAGTTCCGCGCAATAGGTTCCAAGCTCGCTGTAGTTCCATTCGAGCGCGTACAGCGCGCCGGCACGCACCCACGTGTCCGACAACGCGATCATCGGTGTGTCGGTTCGATAGGTGAAAAGCAGCAGGCCCTTCGCCAGCGCAGGGGAATAGACGGTGCTGTCGGGCAACGCAAGCAGCGCGTCCGCGTCACCGAGTTTCGCCAGCGCCGGTGGCAATGCCTGCGGCGAGGAAACTGCCTGCGACATCACGACGTAGCCCGCCGCTTTCAATTGCTGGGCGATGTTGGCGGCGGTACGCTCGTTTTGTGCCGGATCGTAGAGCAGCGCGATCGTGCGTGCCGCGGGAAGCAACCGTTTCATCCAGCGTATCTGGACGTCGACCGGTACGGCCAGCGGCACGACGGGGGCAGCGGATGCAACGCCGAGGTCGCCTTGCACCATGCAGTCGACCGTCGGCACGGCGACCGCAAGCGTGCCAACGAACTGGGACGCTTTTGTTCCCAGCGCGACGATGGCGGTTCCCGCCGCTGCATGTGTGACCGACGCCGCGAGCGCGGCATCGTCGTCGCCGAGGCGTCGTGCATCGACCGTCCAGGCCGCATGCTCGCGAATGGCGGCGAGCGCTTGCGCGTTGGCGGTCGAATTGCCGGAACTGACGACGATGAACCGTTGCGCATGCGCGTTGCCCGCGCCAAGCGCGATCGCCAGCGCGGCGGCCGTCCATGCGGCTGCGACGCTGCGCGACAGCGCCGACTTTCGCCGGTGCATCGCTCGTACTGCGTGCATGTCGACGCTGCGATTGAGCATCTTGAAGGGTGCAGGAAAGCGCCTCTGAAACGCCCGCCGCCAAGGCGGGGCGGAAGCACGTGTGCCGATTAAGAGCATGCATCGTGCCATACGCGAACCGTTTCGCCCAATAGCTTGCGCCATGTGCCGTTGAAGCCTTTCGCGCGCGTTGCGGCAGCGCGATCGGATGGCGAGAGACATAGGCTAAACTGTTGATCGCGCACCGGATTTTCCGGTCGTCACCGCCGCCGACATGCTGGCAGTCATGTTCACCACAACCTTGCGGTGTTTGCGCCTGATGCGGCGCATTGGGTAGACTGGTCGCACGAGTGCTCGCTGATCGCACTGACGCGGCACCGCATCCAAGCCTTCCGGGAGTAATTCTGCATGGCCAACATCGACTCCGTCTCGCAAGAACACCGGCTGTTTCCTCCGCCGGCTGCGTGGACCGCGCAAGCCAACGTCAAGCCGGCCGACTTCGACGCGATGAACGCCGAAGCGACGCGCGACTTCAATGGCTTCTGGGCGCGCCTCGGCCGCGAAACGCTTGATTGGCACAAGCCCTTCACCAAAGTTCTCGACGAGTCGAAGGCGCCGTTCTACGCGTGGTATGCCGACGGCGAACTCAACGCTTCGTACAACTGCCTCGACCGCAATCTCGAAAACGGCAATGCGGAAAAAGTTGCGATCATCTTCGAGCGCGACGACGGCGCAGTGACCAAGGTCACCTATCGAGAATTGCACCAGCGTGTGTGCAGGATGGCCAACGGGCTCAAGTCGATCGGCGTGAAAAAGGGCGATCGCGTCGTCATCTACATGCCGATGTCGATCGAGGGTGTGGTCGCGATGCAGGCATGCGCGCGCCTCGGCGCGCCGCACTCAGTGGTGTTCGGTGGATTCTCGGCGAAGTCGCTGCAGGAACGCATCATCGATGCGGGTGCCAATTACGTCGTCACCGCCGACGAGCAGATGCGCGGCGGAAAGGCGATGCCGATCAAGTCGATCGTCGACGAGGCGATCGCGATGGGCGGCTGCGAGCA
>JBDTJK010000228.1:0-3426 GCA_039935875.1 Casimicrobiaceae bacterium | reverse complement strand
GAAAATGCGTTTCACCCACCGCAATCATCGTCGACAGGCCAATCGCCGAATCCATCGAGTAGCGTCCACCCACCCAATCCCAGAAACCGAACATGTTGGCGGTGTCGATGCCGAACGCCGCGACCTCCTTTGCATTGGTCGACACCGCGACGAAGTGCTTCGCCACCGCGCGCTCGTCGCCGAGCTGTCCTACCGCCCAGGCACGCGCGGCGTGCGCGTTGGTCAGCGTCTCCAGCGTGGTGAATGTCTTTGAACTGATGATGAACAGGGTCTGTGCGGCATCGAGATCGCGCGTCGCCTCGACGAAATCAGTGCCGTCGACGTTGGACACGAAGCGGAACTGGAGTTCCCGCTCGCTGTAATGGCGCAGCGCCTCGTAGGCCATCGCGGGACCGAGGTCGGAGCCACCGATGCCGATGTTGATCACCGTACGCATGCGCTTGCCGGTATGCCCGCGCCAGCTCCCATCGCGAACGGCGTGAGCAAACACCGCCATCCGCTGCAGCACCGCGTGGACTTCCGGCACCACGTCGGTGCCATCGACAACGAGGCTTTCGCCCTTGGGCGCGCGCAATGCCACGTGCAGCGCGGCCCGCTGTTCGGTGACGTTGATCTTGTCACCGGCGAACATCGCGGCAATGCGTTCGCTCAACCCGCACGCGTCGGCAAGGTCGAGCAACAGCCGCATTGTGTCATCGCTGATCTTGTTCTTCGAATAGTCAAGGTAGAGTCCGACGGCTTCCAGCGTAAAGCGCTGCGCACGCTGCGGATCGTTGGCGAACAGGTCGCGCAGATGCCAGTCACGCGCCAAGGCGGAGTGCGACTCGAGTGCCTTCCACGCGGGCAGTGCGGAAAGCGCGGATCGCCTGGAACCAGCCATATCTGCGTTCACCGGCGCACCGGCTGCACGAGTGCGTGCCGCTTGTCGCTGATGCAACCCATCAGGTCGTGCCACGATTTTGCAAACGCGACGCCACCCTGCAATTGCAGGTCGTGCGCAAGGGCGTCGACATCGATGCCCGCTGCTGCGAACGCCGCAAGCACATCTTCTGCATCGGCACCATCGACCGCCATCGCGGCTTTAACCGTCCCGTGCGCAGCGAATGCAAGCAGCGTCTTGTCCGGGATCGTGTCGATCGTATCGGGCGCCGCCAGCGCCTGCACGTACAGCGTGTCGGGCGCTGCCGGATCCTTGGTGCCGGTACTGGCCCATAGCAGTCGCTGCAAGCGCGCACCTGCGCGTTCCAGCGACTGCCAGCGCGCCGACGCGCGCAGCTCGCAATAGGCACGATAGGTGCGCTGTGCGATCGCGATGCCAAGCTTGTTGCGCAACTGCGCCGGCACCTTGTCGGCGACCGCCACGTCCCAGCGGCTGACGAACAGCGACGCGACCGACGTCACTTTCGGATCGAGACCCGCTGCGATGCGCCGTTCGATGCCGCGCATGTACGCCTCGGCCGACGCCAGGTATTGCTCGCGCGAAAACAGCAGCGTCACGTTGATGGGCACGCCGGCAAAGATCGATTCCTCGATCGCCTTGGTGCCCGCGGGGGTGCCGGGAATCTTGACGAACAGGTTGCGGCGCTTGGCCAACGCGTGCAGGCTGGCCGCCTCGCGTATCGTCGCCTTGGCATCATCGACCAGCAGCGGCGACACTTCCATCGACACCCAGCCGTCGATGCCATTGCTGGCCGCATGCACTGGCGCGAACAGGTCGGCGGCACGCGCAAGGTCGGCGAGCGCAAGATCGACGAACAGTGCCTCGGGCGACTTGCCGTTGCCGCCTGGAGCCGCGATCGCATCGTCGTACAGGGTGCTGTTGCGGATCGCCTTGTCGAAGATCGTCGGGTTGGACGTGAGCCCGGTCACCGACAACTCATCGATATAGCGACGCAGCGTGCCGTCGTCGAGGATGCCGCGCGTGATGTTGTCGAGCCACAGGCTTTGCCCGAGTTCGTGCAGCTGCTGCGTTGCTTTCATCGTGATGTCTCCAGTTTCTCCGGTGTGCGTGCGCCGCGCGTCCATGCATCGCGGTCGAGGTCGACCAGGTCGCCGATGCGCTTGATACTGACGTCGGCCGGCGGGTATTCGGTTGTATTGTGCGAGTCGAGCGCGTAATGCCCCTGGCGCACGAACACGGTCGTCAAGCGCTCGCGCCAGATCGATTTCATCGCCGCCAGCAAGCGCAGCTTGTCGTCGACCATCACGTAATGCCGCGCCGGGAAGTGCTGCGTGACATCGGCGAGCGACTGCTCCTTGTGGATGTAGATCAGCACGCGCCCATCGACCGCGGCCCACAATCCTGCCCGCTGCACCTTGATCGGCTGGAATACAACGTCACCGTCGGAAAGCACCACCGTCGGTCCCAGGCGCTTGAGATGCGCAAGCGCTGCGAGGGCACCCGGATAGAGTCTATCGGCGAACGGATAGTCGACGAGGAACGTCGACATCGTCAAAAGTCGCGGGTCATGCAGGTCGTCAAGCCGGTAGATCTGCAATGCTCCCAGGTAATCGGCGTAGCCCAGCGTGACGCGCAGCGCCTCGAAAATCTGCCAGTAACGGTCGCAGCTCGCCGGCCCGAACGCATCGACCAGATGCTGGCGCAGGTCGTCCTGCACGCGATCGTTGTCGAGCAACGTGTTGTCGCAGTCGAGCAGGAACACGACGTCGGCGACGGCGGCCGGGTCGATTGTGCCGCTCACGGCGGGCATCCTTCGGTGGCGGTCAGCGCGTGCCAGCCCCCGTCTGCTGCGATCAGCGCTTCGGCCGCGGCAGGGCCCCAGGTGCCGCGCGCGTACGGGAGCGCCGGAGCGTGATGCTCGAGCACGTTGTCGACAGCCGCCCACGCCGCCTCGACGGCCTCCTGGCTGGTGAAGAGCGCGCCGTCGCCGGCCATCGCATCGCGCAGCAGCCGCTCGTACGGCGGCTCCTCGCCGGATTCGTTCTCGCACAGGAAGAGCTCGCGCTGGTCGCCGAGGAATCCCTTGCCGGGTCGCTTGACGCGCGCCGCGATCGCCACGGCGGCGGTCGGTTGCAGCTTGAAGCGCACGTAGTTCGCACGCCCGTCGGGCGGCGCGGAGTCGTCGAACAGACGCTGCGGCGGCGGCTTCAGCTGCACCAGCACCTCGGCGGCGGTCGTCGGCAGGCACTTGCCCGTGCGCAGATACCAGGGCACGCCAGCCCAGCGCCACGAATCGATGAACAGGCGCAACGCGCAGAAGGTCTCGACGTCCGAGTCGGCGGCCACGTCCTTCTCGCCCCGGTAGCCGTCGTATTGGCCGCGCACGAGATCGTCGGCGGTCAGCTTGCGCATGGCGTGGAAGACGCCGGCCTTCTCGCTATGCACCGCACCGAAGCCCTGGTAGGCCGGCGGCTCCATGGCGAGCAGCGCAACGATCTGGAACAGGTGGTTCTGGACCACGTCGC
>JBDTJK010000227.1:0-3343 GCA_039935875.1 Casimicrobiaceae bacterium | reverse complement strand
ACGACGGGAAGGCGAGGAAGCGTCAGGCGCAAACCCGACGCACGGCTGGCGCGATTTGCGACGACTGGCCGTTGGCGCCATACAGCGATGACTGGCCGGCGGCATCGCGCAACGCGGCCAGCGAACGCGATGCGTATTGCTGGTGGCGGTCGATCAGGCGGCCGTTCAAGGCATTGACGCGCTTGGCCTCTGCGGCGCGCTCGAGCAGCAGCCGCAACACCTCGTCGCGCTGCGTTGGCACCTGCGGATCCGGCGTGTGCGGCGTCAGACGCTGGCGCTCGGCAAACAGGCGTTCGAGCGAGCGTACGTGGTGCAGCTTTTCCTCGGCCTGGCGCTCCAGCACGCCGATGTCGCCCGTGCACAATGCGCGGGTCTCGTCGTGCAGCAGTGCCAGCAGCAACGCGTAGCCGTCGTTTTCCGCGGCGATGATTGCGTCCAGTGTCTTCGGCAGTGCGCTCATGCGTGCTTCTTGTTGAGCCACGCGGCGGCAGCGGCGAGCATCTTGTCGGCGATTGCGGCCGAATTGACGTCGAGTTTGCCGTCGAGGATCGCCTGCTTGATCGCGTCCACCTTGGGCGCGTCGAAGTCGCCGCCGGTGGCGAGACTCGCTTCCAATGCCGCGAGCTCGCCCGACAGCGGCGACAGCTTGATCGTGTCCCGCTCGGCGCCACCCGCGCCGGCCGCTGCGGTGGCCCCGGTCTTGCGGTCGCCGGTAGCAGGGGCGGCTTGCCCGGCAGCCTCGCTGCGGTTGGCGGTGGTCGAGGACGTGATCTTCATGTGGGCTCCGCGGTGCGATGACAATGGACTGTGAAGGCCAGGCAACAAATTGTCGCTCAGTTGCCGCTCTCCAACGTCATTATCGGCATGCGCCCCGGAAACTGTAGCCGGGTCGCGTGATGGTCCGGTTCACTTTACCTCGATCACCCGCCCTGGGCGAGCCACGCCGGTGACCATGCGCCCGCCGGCCAGCGCCACCTGCACGTTTTGCCCGTCGGCCCCCATCGTCAGCGCCTTGCCATCCGCAGCGATGCTGAATCCGTTGCCGCCGACGACCACCCGCACGGCGTCGCCCGGCTGCACGATTGCCGGCGCGCGCAGCAGCGCGCGGGTGATCGTCTCGCCTGCTGCGACCGAGCGGGTCAAGCGTCCGCCCGCGTAGTCGTCGTTGGGCGTCACCACCTGGTTGCTGTTGGATGTCAATTCCACGCGCTCGACGCGCACGTCGTCAGCGGACAGCGGCTGGTTGCGCGTCAACGGACGCGCAGCCACCAGCGCCTGGGCATAGACGTGCACCTGGATCGGCACATACACGGTCCAGCTCGCACCTTCGACACAGCGCACGCCCAAGGTCGATCGTCCCCACAGGCGTGACCCGGGCGGCAGGAATGGCTCGTAGCGCTCGCAAGCCGCGAGCTTCACCCGGGGGTCGAGGTCGCCGACGGTGATTTCCATGTCGCCCGCCGCACCTGCGACGGTGCGGTCGGCGAACTGGCGCAATTCGTCCACAAGCGGGGCCGCGGCGGCGGCCGTCCCGGTCGCGCAGCAGGCTGCAAGGCCCAGCAACATGGCGCACCTGCGCCATGTTGCTGGGCAGGTGTGCAATCCCAAACGTGCAGGAATGGCGTCGGAAGCAGGGTGTGCAGCGTGCATGACGTCCTTGCGGTGCGGGCTGCCGGCGATGCCGGACGGTGCAGCGATCCTAGCCTCGCGCGCGCAACGCCGAACGGGTGAAGTGCGCCGGAATTCTGCCGCTTTTCGGCCGATCGGTCGCCCGCGCGCTGCCGATAATCGGCATCACCCCAACAAGGGCGAGGACGCGATGATCGACCGGCTCGACGCGATGATGCAATTCCAGACCGACGCACTGAAGCTGCGTGCGCAGCGGCAGACGCTGCTGGCAGCGAACATTGCCAACGCCGACACGCCTGACTACAAGGCGGTCGACTTCGACTTCGCCAAGGCGTTGACCTCCGCGCAGACGACGGCGGCGTCCGACACCACGGCGACGCAGCCGGAAGTGCTGTACCGCCAGCCAACACAGGCGAGTCTCGACGGCAACAGCGTCGACATGGATGCCGAGCGCGGCCAGTTCGCCGACAACACCGTGCGCTACGAGGCGGCGCTGCGTGTGTTGAGCGCACAGATCAAGACGATGCTTGCCGCAGTCCAGGATTGACGCGATGTCACTTTTCGATGTCTTCGGAGTTGCAAGTTCCGCGCTGGCTGCGCAGTCGCAGCGGCTCAACGTCACCGCCAGCAACCTGGCCAACGCCGACAGCGTCGCGAGCCCGGACGGCACCGCTTACAAGGCGCGCCAGGTCGTGTTCAGTGCGGTGCCCCAGGGCGATGACGGCGTGACCGGTGTCCGTGTCGCCGGCGTCGTCGAGGACAACACGCCGGCGAAGTCGGTTTTCAACCCCGGCCATCCGCTGGCGGACGCGCAGGGATACGTGAAGATGCCCAACGTCAACGTGGTCGACGAGATGGTCAACATGATGTCGGCTTCGCGCTCCTACCAATCCAACATCGACGTGATGAACACCGCGAAGACGTTGCTGCAGAAAACCCTGACGCTCGGCCAATAGCCCGGCGCCCACGAGGACCCACGATGACGATCAACGCAATCATGCCCAAGGCGGCCAGCAACGTACCTGCGGCGCCCGCTGCCGGCAGCGGCGCACCCGCGAGCACGCCGGCGACGAGCGTCGATGACGCGTCGCAGCGCTTCCTGACGTTGCTGGTGTCACAGCTGCAGAACCAGGATCCGCTGAATCCGATGGACAACTCGCAGATCACCTCGCAGCTCGCGCAGCTGTCGACCGTCACCGGCGTCAACCAGATCAACGCCACGCTGAACACGCTGTCGACGTCGCTCGACGCCAACCAGTACATGCAATCGGCCAACCTCGTCGGCCATGATGTCGTGCTCACCGGCAACCAGATCCAGGTCGCTGACGGCGCAGGCCGTCTCGGCTATGCGCTGAAGGCCAATGCCGACACGGTGTCGGTCTCGATCAAGGATGCCAGCGGCAACGTCGTGCGCACGCTCGACGCAGGTGGCGGCACGGCAGACGTGCACTTCCTCGATTGGGATGGCAAGGACAACGCCGGCAAGGCGGTTCCCGATGGCACCTACTCGTTCGACGTGACGGCGACGTTGAACAAGGCAAGCGTCGGTTCCACCGCACTGACCGTCGGACACGTCAGCGGCCTGATTCCCGGAACCAGCGGCGGCCAGCTGCAGCTTGGCGCGCTGGGCCGCATCGATCTTTCGCAAGTCGTCGAAATTCTCTGAGGAGCAATCAATGAGCTTCGAACAAGGACTGTCGGGCCTCAATGCCGC
>JBDTJK010000226.1:0-5464 GCA_039935875.1 Casimicrobiaceae bacterium | reverse complement strand
ACGTTCAGGACGATCACCTGGCCGCTGATGCGGCCGGGTCTCGCCAGCGCATTCCTGATCTCGTTCATCGAAAGCATGGCGGATTTCGCCAATCCGCTGGTGCTGGGTGGCAATTTCAACGTGCTGTCGACCGACATATTCTTCGCCGTCGTCGGTGCCGTTCACGACCAGGGGCGCGCGGCGGTGCTGGCGATCGTGCTGCTGCTGTTCACGGTCACGGCCTTTGTCGCGCAGCGGCGCTGGATCGGCAAGCGCAGCTTCGTCACCGTGGCAGGCAAAGGAGACGGTGGCCTGGCCGCAACGCTGCCAAGCGGCCTGCGCATCGGCTGCTACGCGCTCACCGCGCCGTGGCTGCTGCTGACGATCGTCGTTTACGCGATCATTCTCGTCGGCGGCTTCGTGACGTCGATCGGCCGCGACAACACGCCGACGCTCACCTATCTTCTCACTGCATTCTCGGTGGAAAAAGGCGTCAACGGCTGGTTTTTCAGCGGGTCGGCGTGGGCGTCGCTGCTGATGACCATCGGCCTTGCGCTGGTGGCGATGCCATTCACCGCGGCGTTGGGCATTCTCACGGCGTGGCTGCTCGATCGCCAGAAATTCGCGGGCCGCGCGCTATTCGAATTCCTCGCGATGATGAGCTTCGCCATTCCCGGCACCGTCGTCGGCATCAGCTACATACTCGCGTTCAACGTGCCGCCGGTGGAGATCACGGGAACGGGGCTCATCATCGTCATCTCATTCATCTTCCGCAACACGCCTGTCGCGGTCCGCGCCGGACTCGCCAACCTGAGCCAGATCGACAGGAGCCTCGACGAGGCTTCGCTGACGCTGCGCGCAGGCTCGTTCGCAACCTTCCGGCGCATCATCCTGCCGCTGTTGAAACCGGCAATCGTCACCGCGATGATCTACTCGTTCGTGCGCGCAGTGACGGCTGTCAGCGCGGTCATCTTCCTGGCGACCGGCCGCTTCAACCTGGCGACCGTCTACATCGTCGGACGCGCGGACGTCGGCGAATACGGCATCGCCATCGTCTATTCGGCCGTGATGATCGTCGTCATGATGGCGATCCTCGTCGGCATACAGTGGTTGGTCGGCGAGCGCCGCCTCGGCAGGCGCCAAAGCGCAAGCGACGCGATCGCGGTGCCAATATGATTGGGAGCGTGCTGATGAACGACACGACGGCAACGAATACCGCGACGGCGACCGGCCGGCGGGCGGTCCGCTTCGAGGCCGTCACCATGCGCTACGGCGATGTGGTCGCCGTCGACGATGTCAGCTTCGACATCTCACCGGCAACGCTGGTCACGCTGCTCGGGCCCTCCGGCTGCGGCAAGACGACGACACTGCGCCTGATCGCGGGACTCGAGCAGGCCAGCGAAGGTCGCATCATGATCGGCGACGTCGACGTCACGCGCCTGTCAGCCGCGGAGCGCGACGTGTCGATGGTGTTCCAGTCCTATGCGCTGTTCCCGCACATGAACGTGATGGAAAACGTTTCCTACGGGTTGATGTCGATGCGCATGCCGCGCGCAGAGGCGCGCGAACGCGCCGCCGCGAAGCTCGCGCTGGTCGGTCTTGCCGGTTACGAGAACCGCCAGCCAAGCGAGCTCTCCGGCGGCCAGCAGCAGCGTGTCGCCGTCGCGCGCGCGATCGTACTGGAGCCGAAAGTGCTGCTGTTCGACGAACCGCTATCCAATCTCGACGCCAAGCTGCGGCGCCGGGTGCGCGAGGAAATTCGCGACCTGCAGCAGCAATTGAAGCTGACCGTCGTCTACGTCACGCACGACCAGGAGGAGGCGCTGGCTGTTTCCGATCGCATCATCGTGATGAATGCCGCGCGTATTGTGCAGGACGGTACGCCACTCGCCCTGTACAACGAGCCCAACAGCAAGTTCATCGCCGACTTCATGGGTGATGCCAATATCCTCGACGTGACCTGCGCCGAACGTCACAGCGATCTCGTCACCGTCGAACTCGGACCGGTGCGGGTCGACGTCCGCCATCGTGGAATCGCCGGTCCGCGCGCCTGCCTGGCGATCAGGCCCCATTCGCTGCGGATCACGCAGGATGTACACGCGCCGAACTTGCTGACCGGTCGGATCCAGAAGCGCTCTTATCTCGGCGACCACACCGAGTACCGGATCCTGCTGGCCGACCCTGTCGTCGAACTGTTCGCATCGACACAGGGTACCGCCGCGCCGATCGCCGACGGGCAGTGCGTCGGCGTGACCTTCGATCCGGCAGACGCAATCCTGATCGCGAGCCAATGAGCGGACAGCGCCATCCCCATTCGCACACTGCAATGACGGTCCCCGTCGTTCAACCGAGCGCGACGCTCGATCTCGCGCTGGTCGGCAACGGGCGCATTGCGCTGCTGATCGATCCGATGGCTTCGGTCGTGTGGGGGTGCTTCCCGCAATTCGACGGCGACCCGGTTTTCTGCGCGCTGCTGGACAACGCGCAGCCGGAACAGGCACGCGGCATCCACCAGGTCGAGCTCAGCGATTTCGCGCATGCCGAGCAGAAATACGAGCGCAACACCGCGGTATTGACCACCCGCCTCGCGGATTCGCGCGGCGGAATCGTCGAAGTCACGGACTGCGTGCCGCGCTTCGTGCAGAACGGGCGCATGTACCGGCCGATGCTGCACGTGCGGCAGTTGAAGCGCGTTGCCGGCAGTCCACGCATCACGATCCGCCTGCGCCCCGCGCACGGCTACGGCCAGGCGCCGCCGCCTCCGACGCGTGGCTCGAGCCACCTGCGCTATACGCTCGGGCCGCAGACGTTGCGGTTGACGACCGACGCTCAGCTGGCCGCGATCACGTCGGAGAAATCGTTTCTTCTGCAGGACGACCTGACGCTGCTGTTCGGCGACGACGAGACCGTTCCCGAAACGCCGCGCGAACTCGCGCGCCGCTTCATCGGCAACACGATCGACGCGTGGCGCGACTGGGTACGCAAGCTGTCGATCCCGTTCGAATGGCAGGAGGCCGTGATCCGCGCGGCGATCACGCTGAAGATGAACGCCTGCGACGACACGGGGGCGATCGTCGCCGCGGTCACCACTTCGATCCCGGAAGCGGCCGATTCCGGCCGCAACTGGGACTACCGTTACTGCTGGCTGCGCGATGGCTACTTCGTCATCGATGCGCTGAACCGTCTCAACGCGACCGGCACGATGGAGCGCTACCTGCGCTACCTGGTCGACATCGCGGCCAACGGCGAAAGCCAGCCGCTGCAGCCCGTCTACAGGATCAATGGCGACGCGGCACTGGAGGAATCCGTGGTCTCGACGCTGCCGGGTTATCGTGGAATGGGTCCGGTGCGCATCGGTAATGACGCCTATCGCCAGGTGCAGAACGACACCTATGGGTCCGCCGTGCTCGCCGCGACCCACGTGTTCTTCGATGCGCGGCTGCAGGAGCCCGGCACGCGCGAGCTGTTCTGGCGCCTGGAAGCGCTTGGCGAACGTGCCATCGCCTGCCATGACCAGCCGGACGCGGGTATCTGGGAATACCGCGGACGTGCGCGCGTGCACACGTTCTCGTCAGTGATGTGCTGGGCGGCCTGCGACCGCCTGCACAAGATCGCGCAGCGCCTCGAGCTGCCCGAGCGCGCTGCCGCGTGGCAGGCGCACGCAACGCGCATTCGCGCGTTCGTCGACGCGAACTGCTGGAGCGAAAAGCGCGCCGCATTCGTCGTCGCCGCAGGCAGCGAGGAACTGGATGCGAGCCTGTTGCGCCTGATCGACGTCGGCTTCGTCGCGCCCAGCGATCCTCGCTACGTGGCCACGGTCGAGGCGATCGAGCGCGAGCTCAAGCGCGGCGACTTCGTGTTCCGTTATGTCGATCACGATGATTTCGGCGCGCCGGCCAATGCGTTCGTCGTGTGCACGTTCTGGTATGTCAACGCGCTCGCTGCGATCGGTCGCACTGCCGAGGCTCGCGAACTGTTCACGTCGCTGCTCGCCTGCCGCAACCGCCACGGTCTGCTTGCCGAGCATCTGGATGCGACCACGCGCGAGCCCTGGGGCAATTTCGTGCAGACCTACAGCATGGTAGGCATCATCGAAGGCGCGATCCGCCTGTCGCAACCCTGGGACGAAGCGTTCTGACCCTGGCGTGCAGCGCCTGCGACTGCGCGCCGGGTTCGCGCGCGGGGACGCGGACGCGCCGGACGCCGACCCTCAATCGTGCGCTTGCGCGTCTCGCGCGTCTCGCGCCTGCGCAATTGCCTGCAGCAGCACGCCCGATTCGTGCGCGCCGGAGACTGCGACGCGGCCATCGAAAATGAAGAACGGCACACCACTGACGCCGAGCTCGCGCGCGCGCACGTCCATGGCGGCAATCGCTTCGCCGCCACTGCCGTCGTCGAGCCATGCCTTCGCCTCGGCGGCATCGAGCCCCGCCTCACCGGCGATCTGCGCCAGCACCACAGCGTCGCCGATGTCGCGGCCCTCGATGAAATAGCCGGCGAACAACCGCTCGACCAGGTCGCCGGCATCGTGCTCGTGCTGGGCCCATCCGATCAGGCGATGCGCGGCCAGCGTATTCGGCTGCACTGCGATGCGATCGAAGTCAAATGCGATGCCGACGTCTTCGCCCGCCGCACGCACGCGCGCATAGATTTCGCCGGCCCGCACCGCGCCACCGAATTTCGCCTCGAGGTAGCGCTTGCGATCGGCACCGCGCGCGGGCAACTCGGCGTTGAGCTGGAACGGATGCCAGTTGACCCGCGTTTCCAGTGCAGGGTCGTCCGCGTGGAGTTGCGAAAGCGCGGATTCGAGCCGGCGCTTGCCGATGTAGCACCACGGACATACAACGTCTGACACCACGTCGATCATGAACGCCACCGCGGTCTCGCTTATGCTGTTGCAGGATCGTGATTATCGCGCCGATCGGCGGCGAGCGATAATCGGCGACACGATGGCCGGTCCGAACCCTCGCTGGGACGTCTTCTGCCGCGTCGTCGACAACTTCGGCGATGCCGGCTTTTGCTGGCGCCTCGCTCGGCAGCTCGTACGTGCGCGACACTTGCACATCAGATTGTGGATCGACGACCTCTCGGCGCTGGCGCCAATCGTCCCCCGCATCGACATCAACGCGGCGCGGCAGTGCGTCGACGGTGTAGAGGTCGCGCGCTTCGATGACGCGTTCGATGCCCGCGGCTCGCAGGCAGCCATCGAGGCATTCGGCTGCGGGTTGCCGGCGCGTTACCTCGACAGCATGGTTCGTGATGCGCCGGTGTGGATCAACCTCGAATACCTGTCGGCCGAAGCCTGGGTGGACGGCGCTCACGGACTTCCTTCGCCGCAGCCGCAGCGTCCGCTGACCCGATGGTTCTACTTTCCGGGATTCACCGCCGCCACCGGCGGCTTGCTGCAGGGCGACGATGCGACGTGCCGCGCGTCGCCCGAACCCGCGTTCGGCCCTGGCGGGCGCGCGCTGCAGGTGTCCCTGTT
>JBDTJK010000225.1:0-4499 GCA_039935875.1 Casimicrobiaceae bacterium | reverse complement strand
CCGGCTCCACGCGGAAGGTTGCCGCACCATCAAGGTGAAGGTCGGCTTCGATGTCGCCGACGACCTCGCGCGCGTCGCGCTGATCCAGCGCATGGTCGCCGGTCGCGCGGCGATACGGGTGGACGCCAACCAGGGCTACACCGCCCCTGCGGCCGCCGCCTTCATCGCCGGCGTGGACCCCGCGGGCATCGAGTTGTTCGAGCAGCCGTGCCCCGCCGGAGACTGGGTCGCGCATCGTGCCGCGTCCGCCGCTGCGGCGCGCACGGGGCTGCCGCTGATGCTCGATGAATCGATCTACGGCACGGCGGACATCGAGCGCGCAGCGCACGAGCAGGCGTGCAGCTTTATCAAGGTAAAGCTGATGAAATTCGTGAGCCTTGACGCGCTTGTCGCGGCGATTTCACGTATCCGTGCGCTCGGCATGCGTCCGGTTCTTGGCAACGGAGTCGCCTGTGACGTGTCGTGCTGGATGGAAGCCTGCATCGCCGCGCGTCACCTCGACAATGCCGGGGAGATGAACGGATTTCGCAAGGCGACGCGGATGCTGCTCGACCCGCCGCTGCGTTTCGACGGGGGCCACATCGTACTGGAAGCATCTGCGCGCCCGGAGCTCGACGCACACGCGGTGGCGGGCTACACGGTGGACAGCTCCGCGCATCGGCGACAATTGCACGTATGCCCGGAGACCACGCGCACATGAGCGGCACGAAGGCACCGGCACGCGCAAGGCGCTACACGCTGGTCACCGGCGTGATCGGATCCGATACGCACATCGTCGGCAACCGCATCCTGTCGATGGCGCTCGAAGAAGCGGGCTATCGCGTGGTTTCGCTTGGTGCGCTGACGCCCGCGGGCGACTTCATCAAGGCAGCCATCGAGACAGCCGCGGACGCGATCCTGATATCGTCGCTGTATGGTCAGGGCGAGCTCGACTGCCGCGGCTTTCGCGACCTGTGCATCGAAGCGGGACTCGATGACATCCTGCTGTACGTGGGCGGCAACCTGGTCGTCGGCAAAAGGCCTTGGGACGAGACGGAGCGATGCTTCCTCGACATGGGGTTCGACCGCGCGTTTGCGCCGGGCACGCGTGTCGACGATGCCCTCGCGGCACTCGCGGCCGACTTCAGTGCGCGCGCCGCGGCAGGCGCGCCACCATGAGCCTCGCGCTGCTCATCGACTTCGGCAGCACATATACCAAGCTGCGCGCGCTCGATTTGTCGACGCACCGGGTCGCAGCCAGCGCACAGGCACCGTCGACGGTCACCACCGACGTCAACGTCGGACTCGACACCGCGCTAGCGGCATTGTCGCGCACGCTGGGCGGAATGCCGCGCTTCGCGCACCGTCTCGCATGCAGCAGCGCGGCTGGCGGACTCAAGATGGTGACCGTGGGGCTTGTCCGCGAGCTCACCGCCGAAGCCGCGCGGCAGGCGGCGCTGGGCGCAGGCGCGCGCCTCGTCGGCAGCTTCGCGTATCGGCTGACCGCCGGCGACGTCGCGCGCATCATCGAGCACGCGCCCGACATCCTGCTGCTCTGCGGCGGCACTGACGGCGGCAACACCACCGTCGTGCTACACAACGCGAAAGCGCTGGCCGCCAGCTCGCTGCAATGCCCGGTGATCGTCGCCTGCAACCGCGAGGCCGTCGACGAGGCAGTCGCGATGATTTCCGCGTCGGGCAAGTCCGCAATCGCGACCGCGAACGTGCTGCCGGGACTTGACGTCATTGACACCGAGCCCGCGCGCGCGGCGATACGCGACATCTTCATGCGGCGCATCGTCGCCGCCAAGGGCATTGAGCGCGCGAGCGCGCGCTTCGACGAGGTGCTGATGCCCACGCCTGCGGCGGTGCTCGAAGGCGCGCGCTTGCTTGCCGACGGCCTGCCGCAACGCGAAGGGTACGGCCCGCTGGTCGTCGTCGATCCTGGCGGCGCGACCACCGACGTGCATTCGATCGGCAGTGGCGAACCGACACAACCCGGCATCATTCGCTACGGTTTGGCCGAGCCCTATGCCAAACGCACGGTCGAAGGCGATCTCGGCATGCGTCACAACGCGACGGGGATTGCCGCCGCTGCGGGCACCGCGGCGATCGCCGCCGACTCGGGTCTCGCTGCCGACGCGACCGACGCCGCACTCGCGACGCTGCATGCCGAGGTCGACCGGTTGCCGCGCGACGACGCGGATGCAAGGCTCGACACCGCGCTGGTGAGCGCGGCGATCCGCATCGCGATGGCGCGCCATGCGGGCACCTGCGAGACTGTCTATACCTCGCAGGGGCCCGTGGGCCTGCAGCGCGGCAAGGATTTGTCCGACGTCAAACTCATCATCGGTACCGGCGGCGCGCTCGCCCACGCGCGCGATCCGGCGTCGATTCTCGCGGTGGCCACGGCCTGCACCGACGAGCCGCAGTCGCTGCGCCCCAAGGCACCGCGACTGGCGATCGACCGCGAATACCTGCTGTACGCGGCCGGCTTGCTGGTGGGTGTCGCACCCGAGGCGGCGTTCGATATTGCGAGCGCACACCTCGCCTATTTTGAGCAAGGAGCATCATCGTGAATGATATTGCCGTCGCGGGCGCGCTTGCGCCGGCATTGTCGGAAGCGGCCATCCCGGCCGACGAATTCGCATCGATGCGCACCGTAAATCTCGCGCGCTGGCCAACGGGTGCGGAGGTCGATTTCGACGAGGCGGTGGCATTCCAGCGCGCACTTCCGCAGCACAAGCAGCTCGCCGTCGCGATGCGGCGCGCGCATGCGGAGCGGCGATGCCTGACGCAGCCGCGCGGCGGCTTCGCAACGCTGGCGATGCAGAAGGCGCTGATGCAGGCGCTCGACCGCGACGGTCTCGCCGACATCGTCCCGACGACGACCGACAGCTACACGCGAAACGAGCAGTTCGCCGCCGCGCAAAAAGGAGTCGAAGAGTCCGAGCGCCTCGGGCGCTCGCTGCTGAACGGCTTTCCAATCGTCAACTACGGGCTCGCCGCCGGACGCGAGCTGATCGCGTCTATCGACAAGCCTGCTATCCTGCTGACCGGCACGTCGATGCCCAAGCTCACTGCCGAAATCGGGTTTGCCGCCGGCTACACCGGCTACCTGGGATCCGGCATCGCGTACACGACGTCGTACATCAAGGAGTTGTCGATCGCCGATGGCATCCGCAACTACCAATATCTCGACCGCCTTACCGCGTATTACGCGGAGAACGGTGTCGAACTGCACCGGCGGCAACCGGGTTTCCTGACGGGTACCAACATCCCGCCCTGCATCGCGATTACGATCGCGATCCTCGATTGCCTGCTGGCGGCAGCGCAGGGCGTGCGGCACTACGGTCTCGAGCTCGCGCAGACGCTCCATCTCGTACAGGACGCCGCCGCGATCGCCGCGTGCGAGGCGCTCGCGCAGGAGTATCTCGCGCGCAAGGGCTATCGCGACGTGTTCACGCCGATTACGTCGCTGCACTGGATGGGTGCGTGGCCCCAGGACGATGCGCAGTGCGCGACGCTCGTAAGCTACGGCGGTACGCTGGCAGCGATCGGTGGAGCGACCAGCATCACGACGAAGACGACGCACGAGGCATTTGGCATTCCCACGGCGCAGGCAAACGCGGAAGGGTTGCGGATCACGCGAATGGCAATCTACCTCGCACGCGGAATCCGCCTCACTGGGCTGCCCGAATATGAGACGGAGAAGGCACTGATCGGGCGCGAAGTACGCGCGATCCTCGACAAGGTGCTGGAAATGGGCGACGGCGACGCCGCCGTCGGCAGTGTGCGCGCGTTCGAAGCCGGCGTGCTCGACGTACCGTGGTCGCCCAACCGTCATGTGAAGAGTCGCGTGATGCCCGCACGCGACGCACGCGGCTACCTGCGGATCTTCGATCCCGGCGACTTGCCACTGCCGCGCGACGTACTCGAAATCCACGCGGACGGCCTGCGCGAGCGTGCGGCGCGCGAGGGTGTCAGTTTCGACCGCGAACTTGCCATTCGCAGCGTATACGAAATGTCGGAGCCGCTTGCGACTCTGCTCCCGGATTGAACGCGAGAAAACGAGCCAGCGAACAACCATGGACACCCCCGGAAAATCGGCAATGCGCGCTGCCGTCATCGAGCGCTTCGGCGGACCCGACGTGCTGGTGCTGTGCGATGTGCCAACTCCCCAGCCCGAACGTGGCGAAGCGCGGGTAAGGGTTGCGGTCGCGGGCGTCAACTACATCGATGTCTACATGCGCAACGGCTCGTACGCGAGATCGGAAACCTACCGCACGCCGTTGCCGATGGTTATCGGCATGGAGGGCGCAGGCGTCATCGACGCGGTGGGCGAAGGCGTCGATGACCTGAAGCCTGGGATGCGCGTCGCATGGTGCATCAGTCGCGGATCGTACGCATCCTTTGCCGTCGTGCCGGCGTGGAAGCTCGTGCGCCTCCCCGATGCGATCACGTTCAACGTCGGCTGCGCGCTGATGCTGCAGGGGTCGACCGCGCATTACCTGACGCAC
>JBDTJK010000224.1:0-3037 GCA_039935875.1 Casimicrobiaceae bacterium | reverse complement strand
GAAGGCGAGCTGATCTTCCGCTACATCGCGCGCTACGCGAAGACCGACAAGCCGATCGAGCGGTTGTGGCTGCAGTCGATGACGCCAGCGTCGATCCGCGATGGCTTTGCGCACCTGCGCAGCGATGCGACGATGCATCCGCTCGCCGACGCCGCCACCTGCCGCTCCGAATCGGACTGGCTGGTCGGCATCAACGGCACGCGGGCGATGACCGCATTCAACTCGAAGTCGGGCGGCTTCCAGCTGACCACCGTCGGCCGCGTGCAGACGCCGACGCTGGCAATCATCACCGAGCGCGAGGAGAAGATCCGTGCGTTCCGCCCGCGAAACTATTGGGAACTGGTCGGCACGTTCGGCGCCGCCGCCGGCGAATACACCGGCCGCTGGTTCGACGAGACGTTCCGGAAGCGCGACGACGACGCCGACGCGCGCGCCGAGCGATTGTGGGACGAGGCACGCGCGCTGGCCATCGCCGACCGCTGCCGCGGCAAGCCCGGCGTGGTCACCGAGGAATCGAAGCCGTCGACGCAGAGCCCGCCGCTGCTGTACGACCTGACGACGCTGCAGCGCGAAGCCAACGGCCGCTTCGGGTTCTCTGCGCGCACCACGCTGTCGCTCGCGCAGGCGCTGTACGAACGGCACAAGGTGCTGACCTATCCACGCACCGACGCGCGCGCGCTGCCCGAGGATTACCAGGGCACCGTCAAGGCGACGCTGGAAGTGCTCGGCGAGACTAACGCCTACGGCACGCTGGCGCGCAAGGTGCTGAAGGAAAAATGGGTGCGCCCCAACAAACGCGTGTTCGACAACTCGAAGATCTCCGACCACTTCGCGATCATCCCGACGCTGCAGACGCCGAAGGCGCTGAACGAGATCGAGCAGAAGCTGTACGACTTCGTCGTCAGGCGCTTCATATCGGTGTTCTACCCCGCCGCCGAATTCGAAGTGACGACGCGCATCACGCGCGTCGACGGCGAGCCGTTCAAGACCGACGGCAAGGTGCTGGTTTCGCCGGGCTGGCTCGCGGTGTATGGCAAGGAGGCGCAGGGCGACGATGCATCGCTGGTGCCGGTCACGCAGGGCGAACGTGTGGCGACCGAGAAGATCGACGCGCTTGCACAGACGACGCGTCCGCCGCCGCGACTCAACGAAGGCACGCTGCTGTCGGCGATGGAAGGTGCAGGCAAGTCGATCGAGGACGACGAGCTGCGCGAGGCGATGCGCGAAAAGGGCCTTGGCACGCCGGCGACGCGCGCGCAGATCATCGAAGGTCTGCTGCAGGAACGCTACATCTACCGCGAAGGCAAGGACCTGATCCCGACGGCGAAGGCATTCTCGCTGATGACGCTGCTGCATGGCCTCGGGGTGCCTGAGCTGTTTTCTCCGGCGCTCACCGCCGAGTGGGAATTCAAGCTGTCGCAGATGGAGCGCGGCAAGCTCGGGCGCGATGCGTTCATGCGCGAGATCGTATCCATGACGCAGCACATCGTCGCGCAGGCGAAGAACTACGACAGCGACACGATTCCGGGCGACTTTGCGACACTGTCGGTGCGCTGTCCCACGTGCGGCGGCGAGGTGCACGAGCAATACAAGAAGTTCCTGTGCGCCAACTGCGACTTCGGTTTCTGGAAGATCATGGGCGGCCGGCAACTCGAGCCCGCCGAAGCGGAAATGCTGATCGCCGAGCGCGAAGTGGGTCCGCTGGAAGGGTTCCGCAGCCGCCTGGGGCGCGCGTTCTCGGCGAAGCTCAAGCTCAACGACGCCAACGCGGTCGAATTCGACTTCGGGCCGCGGCCGGGCGATGACGACGAGGCTTCCGATTTCACGGGGCAGACGCCGCTCGGGTTGTGCCCGAAGGACGGCGGACGCGTGTTCGAGACGCCGACCGCCTACGTTTGCGAGAACGCCGTCGGTCCCGATCGCACGTGCGACTTTCGCTCCGGCCGCACGATCCTGCAGCGCTCGATCGAGCGCGAGCAGATGGAAAAGCTGCTCGCCAATGGCAAGACCGATCTGCTGCAATTCGTGTCGGCGCGCACGCGGCGCCCGTTTTCTGCGTATCTCGCCCGCCAGCCCGATGGCAAGGTCGGCTTCGAATTCGAGGCGAAGGGCGAGGGGAAGGGTCGCGGCCGGCCGCAACGCGCGGCCGCACTGCGCGTGCTCGGCAAGCATCCGCGTGACGGCGCGCCGGTCGAGTTGCATTCCGGACGCTACGGACCGTACGTCAAGCATGGCAGCGTCAACGCGACGTTACCTGATCGCGACAAGGCGGACGCAGTGACGCTGGAAGAAGCCCTCGCGCTGATTGCCGAGAAATCCGGCAAGCCGACGACGGCGCGCAAGCGCGCACCGGTCGCTCGCGCGCCGCGCGCCGCGCCGGCCGACGCGCCGAAACCCGCAACCAAGCGTGCGCCACGCACGGCATCGACCGCCGCAGCAACGCCCCGGACAGCAACGCGCAAGACGAACAAGACCGCCACCAAGCGCACGACTGCGACGCGGCGCACGACGCCTGCGACGACGCCGGTGACGGCGAAGTCACCGACGGCGACCGTCAAGCGCGCGGCCACCAAGCGCAGCGGCACACGCAGCGTCAACAAGAAGACCTGACGCGACCACGCCGCGCACTCGGCGGGCGCTGGATGCAGGCTCAGTTCACACTCGGTTCAGCGTCAGTTCACACTCACCCACCGCGGGCACGGCGCGCGAGGTCGATGTCGAGGTATTGCCAATAGGTGGCGAACAACTGCGGCGCGAACCCTTCGAGCCACGGCTGCGCGAACTCGTTCTGCAGGCGGTACATCACCGGAATCAGCGGCACGTAGGTGCGTGCGATCTGCGCCATCTTCAGCCCCTCGTTGACCTGCTGCTGCGCATTGGCGGTGTGAAACCACGCATCCATCGCGCGGTCGTAGGCGGGCAGGCTGAAGTGCGAGACGTTCTGCACGCGTGGGGCGCGGCTGTCGAGCTGCTGCAGGATTCCGTACGCGTACGGGATGCCGCCGTAGCCCCCGTAGTACGCGGAGAACTGGCCGCG
>JBDTJK010000223.1:0-9955 GCA_039935875.1 Casimicrobiaceae bacterium | reverse complement strand
CCAGCCGCGCGCGCGATACCTCCGGCGGCACGTCGAACAGGATCGTGATGTCCGGCTGCACGTCGTCGTGCACCCACGCCGCGAGTGTCTGGATACGCGCGGCTGGAACCGCGTGGCCCGCCCCCTGGTAGGCGAACGTCGCGTCAGTGTAGCGGTCGCACAGCACCCACTCGCCGCGATCAAGCGCCGGGCGGATCACGTGATCGACATGGTCCGCGCGTGCCGCAAACATCAGCAGCAGCTCGGTGGTGCGGCTCATCGGCGCGCCGAGCACCAGCGTGCGCAACTGCTCGGCCAGCGGCGTGCCGCCCGGCTCGCGCGTGGTGACGACGGCAGCGCCACGTGCACGCATCGCCTCCGCGATGAACGCGACGTGCGTGCTCTTGCCGGCGCCGTCGACGCCTTCGAGCGTGATGAAGCGACCGCGTGCGGCCATCAGGCGCTGCCTTTCATGGACGGCCGCTCCGCTGGAATCGCGCGACCGCCTGGTTGTGTTCGTTGAGTGTCGCCGAAAACGCCGACGTGCCGTCGCCGCGCGCGACAAAATATAAATAGCGCGTCGACGGCGGATTCATCACCGCGTCGAGGGACGCCTGCGACACCAGCGCGATCGGCGTCGGCGGCAAGCCGTTGCGGGTGTAGGTGTTGTACGGCGTATCGGTGGTGAGGTCGCGCTTGTGCAGGTTGCCGTCGAAGGCGTCGTGCATGCCGTAGATCACGCTGGGATCGGTCTGCAGCGGCATGCCTGCACGCAGCCGGTTGACGAATACCGACGCGATCAGCGGACGGTCGGCGTTGCGGCCAGTCTCCTTTTCGACGATCGACGCGAGGATCAGCGCATCGTACGCCGTGGCCAATGGCAGGTCGGCTGCGCGCGCCGCCCAGCCCGCGTTGAGGCGCGCGTCGAGTGTGCGCGCGGCGCGCTGCAACAGCGATGCATCGGTCGCGTTGCGCGCAAAGAAATAGGTATCCGGAAAGAACAGCCCCTCGGCGTGCTCACCGGCGATGCCGATGCGCGCGAGGAGCTCGGCGTCGGGCAGGTCGAGCACGGTATTGCGAATGCCGGTGTTGGCTCTCAGCAGGTCCTTGATCTGCGCGAACGTCGTGCCCTCGACCAGCGTGATCGACGATTGCGTGACGTCGCCCTGCGTCAGCTTGGCAAGCAGGTGGCGCAACGTGATGCCATCGTTCACCTCGTAGCTGCCCGCCTTGATCGCGCGATCCACGCCGGCGAGGCGCGCATAGACCGTCAGCCACGCCGCATGCGGAAGCACCCCCGCGCTGGCGAGTTCGCGCGCGACAACGGACAGCGAAGCGCCACTGCGCACGTCGAAGTCATAGGGCGTCGCCGGCAGCGGCAATGGCCGTTCGAGTTCGTGCCAGCAAAAGGCGCCGAACGCCGCGACGGCGATCAGGAACAGCAGCACGAGCCGGCGGAGAGTGGCGCAACGTCGCATGGAGGGAGCCGATTATAATCGGCGCATGACACCCATCCGGTTCGCCGTCACACCGCCGCAGCGGCAGCACGCGCGTCCCGCGCGCGGCTTCACGTTGATCGAGATCATGGTCGTCATCGTGATCCTGGGCGTGCTCGCTGCACTGGTCGTACCGCGCGTGCTCGATCGACCGGACGAGGCGCGCGGCGTGGCTGCGAAGTCGGACATCGCGGCGATCGTCGCGGCCCTCAAGCTGTATCGGCTCGATAACCAGCGCTATCCGACCTCCGAGCAGGGACTTGCCGCGCTGACCGCCAAGCCGGACGCCCCGCCTGTGCCTCCCAACTGGAAACCCGGTGGCTACCTCGAGCGGCTGCCGAAGGATCCGTGGGGAAGCCCTTACCAATACCTGAACCCTGGTCTCAAGGGCGAAATCGACGTGTACAGCTTCGGCGCCGATCGCCAGCCCGGGGGCAGCGGCAACGACGCCGACATCGGCTCGTGGGATCTCTAGCGCTGCGCCGCTGCAGCCCTGCGCGCAGCGGCGCGCAAGCGTCATCAGCGCGTGACCGCCACCGCGGGTTCACGCTGGTCGAAATCCTCGTCGCCGTCACCGTGATCGCGATTGCGTCGAGCATCGCGGTGGTCGCATGGCGCGGCGATCCGCGCGTGGACGCGAACCGCGAAGCACACCGCTTCGCCGGCGCGCTTGAATACGCGACGCAGCGCGCGCAGTGGCGCCGCGAAACGCTGGCGGTCGAAACCGATGGCCGCGGGTGGCGCTTCCTGCGCCGCGACGATCGCGCACAGTGGACAGCGATCGTCGACGATGACGTGCTGGCCGCGCGCACGCTGCCCGCGCCGCTGACGATCGCAGCCTTGCAGTACGCCGGACAGCCGGTGGCCGCCGGCACGCTGATCCCGTTGCACGCATCGGGTCGCAACGACCCTTCCGCGTTCGTCATCGATGGCGGTTCCGCACGCGTCGTCGTCGTCGCCGATCCACTCAATCGCGTGACGGTCGCCGCGGCACCATGAAGCGGCGCGGCTTCACGCTGGTGGAAATCCTGGTCGCGCTGGCGATCGTCGCGATCGCCTTGTCCGCCGGCATGCGCGCGCTGACGCAGGCGGCGGATGGCGCCACCACGCTGAAGGCGCGCACGCTTGCGCTGTGGGTCGCGCAGAACGTGCTGGCGCGCGCCGAGCTCGCCCAGCCCTCGCCTCCGCCCGGCGCTTCCGGCGGCGAGGAAACGCAAGCCGCGGCGCGCTTCGTGTGGCGCGCCACGATCACGCCGACACCCAATCCGGCGTTTCGCCGCATCGAGATCGTGGTGGCCACGCCGGATGCCCCGGACTATGCGCTGGCGCAGTTGAGCGGCTATCTCGGCAATCGCGACGCGCCATGAAGACGCGTGGTTTCACACTGGTGGAAGTGCTGATCGCGCTGACGATCCTCGCGTTGATCGGCGTGCTCGCCTACCGCGCGATGGCCGCGCTGGCGGATGGCGAAGCGCGGCTCGCCGTCGAAACCTCGCACTGGACGACGCTGGATGCATTCTTCGCGCGCGTCGAGGCGGACCTGCGTGCGGCGGTGCCCCGCGGCGTGCGCCACGGCAACGTTCGCGAGCCCGCGCTGGCCGCGAACGTCGACGCGACCGGCAACGCCACCTTGACGCTGACGCGTGCAAGCAGCGATTTCGACGATGACCCGGGCGTCGCTGGCCAGCGCATCGGCTATCGCCTGCAGCACGGCACCGTCGAGATCGCGTACTGGCCGGCGCTCGACAACGTGGATGCAGCGCAGCCGCTGAGCTACCCGCTGCTGTCCGGTGTCACGCAATTGCGTATCGGCTACGTCACTCACGACGGCCGCTGGATCGCACAGTGGCCGGTACTCGGCGAGCCTGCCCTGCCCACCGCCGTCCGCATCGAGCTGCTGCTCGCCGATGGCGCGCATCTCGAACGCTGGATCACGCTGCAATGAGCGGACGACGCGCGCGCGCCGGCGGTGCCGCACTGGTGATTGCGATGTTGTTGGCGGCACTCGCCGCGGCGGTCACCGTCGCACTCGCCACCGGCCAGGAGCGCTGGCGCGCGATGGTCGTGCACCGGCGCGACCAGGTGCAGGCGGAGGCGCTCGCGCAGGCGGGCGTGCAATGGGCGCGCAGCGTCGTCGACGATGATGCGAAGACCTCGTCCATCGACACGCTGAACGAAGTGTGGGCGCTGCCGTTGCCCGCAACGCCGGTGGCCAATGGCAGCATCGAAGGACACATCACCGATGCACAGGGCTTGCTGAACCTCAACAACCTGGCGATCGACGGCGCCACCGCCGCCACTGCGCGTGCGCAGTTGACCAGCCTGTTCACGGCGATCGGCGTGGCGCCGGGCGTGCTCGACGCGATCGCGGACTCGGTCGACAGCGACGACAGCGTGCGCGACGGGGGAGCGGAGGATGCGTTCTATGCGCGCGCGACGCCGCCGCGGGTGACGCCCGATGCACCCGCATTGCGCGTCGCCGAATTCGCCGCCACGCGTGGCATCACGACCGCGATGTTGAAGACGATGGCGGGCTTCGTCACGGCCTTGCCTCCACCCACGACACTCAACGTCAACACCGCACCTGCCGAAGTATTGATGGCGGCGCTTCCTGGACTGGATCGCGATGGCGCCGCGGCGCTGGTCGCCGGGCGCCAGTCGAAGCCGTTCACCACCGTGGCCGAATTGCGCGCACGCCTGCCCTCCTCGGCGACGATCGTCGACGAGCGCGCGTTCAGCGTCAACAGCGGCTACTTCCTGGTCAGCGTCGATGCGCTGCAGGGAGAAACGCGTGTGCGCGCACGCGCACTGCTGCAGCGCTCGCTGGGCAAGCCATCGTCGATCGTATGGCAGGTGATCGAATGATCGCTGGCGCCGGCCGGGTTGTGGCTGGGCTAAACTCGCCTACCCGAACGATGGCGAAAAACGGTTTGCGATGACGACGTTGCGCGTGCTGATCGACGCAGTTCCCGCCGCAGGCGTGGAATTCGACTACGCGTTGATCGACGCCGACGGCCCCCACGTGGCAAGCCGGGGACGTGCCGCGCGTGCGCAATGGCCCGCGGCGACGCAGTGCATCGCCGTGGTGGCCGCTCCGCTGCTGTTCGTGGCCACGCTCAAACTGCCGCCGATCGGCGCGGCACGGATCGCCGATGCGGTGCGCTTCGCGCTCGACGACCAACTCGCGGCGTCGGCCGACTCGATGCACATCGCGCATGCGCCGCAGCAACGTGGTGGCGAGGTCCGCGCGACCGCACTGTCGCGCGAGCTGATGCAGGCCATCGTCGACGGTGTGCCCAACCTCGCGCGCGTCGTCGCCGAGCCTGCGCTGTTCGCCGCGGATGCCGACTGGCACTGGATATTCGACGCGCGCGGACGCGGATTCCTGCTACGGTCCGACGCGAGCGCGTTGCCGCTGCCCGCCGCCACCGGCGCGCCTGCGGAAATCGCGCTGGCAATCCGGCAGGCGCGCCGCGCCGGTTCGGCACCCGCACGCATCGTCGCCCACGCGCGCGACGATGCCATCCCGCTGGCTGTGGACGACATCGACGGAGTTGCAATCGTGCGCGGTGCGTCATGGTCGTGGGAGGGCGGCACCACGCTGGCGGCGGATGTGATGGCGGCGCCAGACCTGCGACAGGGAGCATTCGCTCCGTTTGCGCACCTACACTCGCCAGGCACCGCCGCACGACGCTGGCGGCCAGCCGCCCTCGTGGCATTGCTGGCGTTGGCGTGCTTCGCGCTGGCGGGTATCGCCACGATGGCTTCCTATGCGATCGCCGCCCGTGCCGATCGCAACGCCGCGATTGCGCTGGCAAAAGCCGCTGGCGCTGATGCGCAGGATTTCGATACCGCGATCGACGCGGTCAACCAGCGCTACACCATTGCGCGACATGCGGCGCGCGAGTCCGCGCCCGGCGACGCGCTGCCGCTGCTCGCGCGCGCGGCCCCTGCGCTGGCAGCGCTACCCGCCGGCACCTGGAAGCGCGCCATTTACGCCAGCGGC
This sequence comes from Casimicrobiaceae bacterium, assembly GCA_039935875.1. Taxonomy (GTDB): domain Bacteria; phylum Pseudomonadota; class Gammaproteobacteria; order Burkholderiales; family Casimicrobiaceae; genus VBCG01. The sequence goes on along the minus strand of JBDTJK010000223.1, from coordinate 4,474 downwards.
GCGTGGACGGTGGAGTTCACCGCGCTGGATGCGGCGGCACGCGACAACCTGATCGCCCGCTTGAGTGCCGCGGGGCTGACCGCGCTGTACGCGGTCGGCGCGGACGGCGTGCGCGTGCGTATCCAGTCGTGAACATCGTCACCCGCACGCTCGAGCGCCAGTCCTGGTGGCAGCGTGCCAGCCATCGCGAGCGCGTGGCGCTAGTGAGCGCGTTCGCAATCGTGTCGGTCGCGCTGCTTGCCAGCTATGTCGCATTGCCGCTGCGCGACGCGCTGGTGCGAGCGCCGCAGGAGCGAGCGCTGCGCACGGCGCTGCTGGCCCAGGCGCAGCTGCGCGTCACCGAGATTGCGAATGCGCGGCCGCCGTCGACGGCCGCGATCGATGCGCGTTCCGCCATCGAACGCGCGCTCGATCACCAGCACATCGGCCGCAGCGACGTCACGATCGACTCCACCACGGCGCGGATCGGCGTGACGCTGTCGGCGGTGAGCCTCGGTGATGCGGCGGCACTGATCGACTCGCTTGCACACGAGGGGTTGCGGGTGACGGATGCGACACTGGCTGCACGTGCGGACGCTCCGCTGTTGCGCGCCGAGCTCACGTTTTCGCGGCCGGCGCCATGATGATGCGCGGATTGTTGCGCGCGTTGCTCGCACTGCTGGTCGCCGCCGCAACGGCCTTCGCGGTCGTGTCCATTGCGCCGGCCAGCGTCGCCGGTTGGGCCGTGTCGCGCGCCAGTCCGGCGACGCTGCGTCTCACAGACACCGATGGCACGTTGCGCAACGGACGTGGACGATTGTCGGACGCGGCGGGCCGCTGGTCGCTGCCGCTGGCATGGACGCTCGATGGCAGCGAGCTGTGGCGCGGTGCGCTGATCGTGCATGTCGGCGGCAGCGCGGCCGACTTGGTGCACGGCACGTTGCGCGCGACGCCGTCGACTCTTCGCGCCACCGGTTTCGAGGCGCGGTTGCCGGCATCGATGGCGACCAACTTCCTGCCGCCGGGCATCGCGCTCGCGTTCGGCGGCAACGTCGTCGTGTCGGCGCCCGACTTCGCCATCGACAGCCACGCCGATGGTTTCGCGTCGGCGGGCCACGCGAGCGCAAGCTGGTCACCCGCGCGCATGGCGGACGCGGCCGGCAACGCGATCGACCTCGGCACGCTGACAGCAGACGCGAACGCAGCCGGCGGACGCGTCGACGTCGAACTTGCCAACGCGGGAGGTGACACGGCCATCGCCGGTGGAGTGCATGTCGCCGGTGAACGCGTGGATGCCGACGTCACGTTGACGCCGCGCGGAGCGCCGCCGCCGCTGTTGCACTCGCTGGCGTCGTTCGGCACCGCGACCGCCAGCGGAGGAACGCGCTTCAGCTATCACGGCACGCATTGACACGGGCACCCGAAAAGCCGGTTGCATCGCGTCGGCGCGTCGACGCCGTCGACGTGCTGCGTGGCCTGGCGATTGTCGCGATGATCGCCTATCACTTCGCATTCGACCTGCGCTTCTTCGGCGTCACGCATTCCGATTTCGAGCATGCGCAACCGTGGCTTGCCGCGCGCGCGAGCATCGTCAGCGCATTTTTGCTGCTGGTCGGCGTGTCGCTCGCGCTGGCCGGCGAACGGGACGTCGCGCTCGCACACTATCTGCGGCGGGTTGCGCGCATCGCGGCCTGCGCGTTGCTGGTCAGCGCCGCAAGCTACGTGCTGTTTCCCCGTACGTTCATATACTTCGGCGTGCTGCACGCGATCGCGATCATTTCGATGGCGGCATGGCCACTGCGTTCGCGGCCCGTACTTGCCACGATCCTCGGCACCGCCATCGTCGTTGCCGGACTCTGGTTCACGAATCCCGCGTTCGACGGACGGGTGCTGTCGGCGATCGGCTTCATGACGCACAAGCCGGCCACCGAGGACTACGTGCCGCTATTCCCATGGGCCGGCGTCGTGTTGATCGGCATCGGTGCCGGGCACCTGCTGCATCGCCTGGCCTATGCGCCGATCGCCGCGCTGGCGCGCGCGCCGCACATCCTGGCATGGTCCGGACGTCATGGGCTTGCGATCTACATGCTGCACCAGCCGCTGTTGCTCGGCGCGTTGTGGTTGCTCGTGGCGCAACGCTGAAAAGCGCGTGCAATCTGGCGTGGATGCGGCAGACTCGGCTATAATCAGCAGCTTGCAGGCGCGTAGCTCAGCTGGTTAGAGCACCACCTTGACATGGTGGGGGTCGTTGGTTCGAGTCCAATCGCGCCTACCAATGCCCATGGCAGTCCGATCGGCGGCGCACTCGCCGGTTTCAGAAATCGCTAGATGTCGTCGACATAGGGAATGTTCTGTTGCGCCAGCTCCCAAATGCGCCGCGCCGAACCGATTTCGCGCTCTTCTTCGATGTGCCCGATCAGGCCGCCAGAACGCGAGACGACGGCGATGCCTCGCATCACAGACGGCGGCATTTGGATTTCGAGCAGCAACGCGCCGATCGCACCTGTCGCATTGATCGTCAAATGCTTGCCGAGGATCGCATCGACGTGGTGGCTGACCTGTTGCAGCAGCCCGATATAGCGGCCGGAGGCGCCCGCGTCCCGGGCGACTTCGAATAATTTCGCAGTCCGCGGGTCGTCGGGCTTGTGGATCGGATGTCCAAATCCCGGAAGCACTGTCTTGGCAGCGCGATGCGCCTGCAGCGTTTCACGGCAGAACAGTTCCAGATCGCTTTCACGCGCTTGCGCGGCCAGGATCAGGTTGGCACAACCTTCCATCGTGCCCGCGAACACGCTGCCGATCGCCATCAGGCCGCTGGCCATGGCGACCTGGATTTCCTGGGGAACGCTGTCGATCATCAGCCGCGCGATGATCGAGCTCGGCGTGAGACCGTGCTCCATCAACGTCACCAGGCAGGCGTCCAATATCCTTGCTTCGCCCGCCGTCGGAAAGCGTTTGCAAGTCAGGAAATAAAGCATGTCGGTAAAACTGCGTTGGCCAATGAGGTCACCGACGAGATTCTTGCCACGGACGGTGATGGACGTCATGTCCGACGTGCCGATATGGGTGACTTGATCGTTCATGGGCCGATATCCGTGGTTGTCGCGCGTGACCTGCCGAGCATGCGTGAAAGCGTGCCGACAATGCCCTTCGGAAAAGCGATGATACAAATGATCACAAGCAGCCCATAGATCAGCGTGTCGAACCCCGGGAACGTTCCGCCAAAATGTGCGCGCAGGGATTCGCCCAGCGGGAAGAACAGCGCCGCCCCCAGCACCGGGCCCCACGGCGTTCCCATGCCGCCGATCAACGCGAACAGGATGACCTTGATGGTAATTGCCGGACCGAAGAAAGTCAGCGGATTGACGAAGAGCAGATACTGGGCGTAAACGACACCCGCGATCGCCGTCAGCGCGCCGCTGATCGCAAGCGCGAGTATGCGTTCACGCGTCGGGTTGATGCCGATGGCTTCGGCAGCCACCGGATTCTCTCGCACCGCGCGGAACCGATGGCCCATCGCGGAGCGGTAAACAAGCCATGCGACGATCTGGCAAATCACGAGAAATCCGGTCCCGGTCGCGAGATACATCGCATCGCTGGAAAACTGCATCCCGACCACAGCGTTGGCGACCGGTGGCAAGCTGATGCCGCGACTCGCGCCAAGCGGCTCGAAGCTGTCGACGAACAGGTAAGCGATCTCGGCGGCGGCCAGCGTCAGCACGGCAAATGCGAGATCGCCAATACCGCATCGAGACGCCAGCCATGCGATGAAGGCGCCAGACGCCGCACCCAGCAGCGCGCCAATGCACAGTCCGATCCAGGGGCTGATTCCCCATTGCGTGAACAGCACCGCCGTTGTATACGCACCAATGCCGAAAAACAGGCCATGTCCGAACGAAAACGTTCCGCAAAAGCCGCCGGCGAGATTCCAGGCCGAGGCGACGCCAGCATAGATGACCACGAGGATCGCGACATCGATCCAGTACTTCTCGGCGAAAAGCGCAATCATGGCGGCCATGCCGATCACAACCGCATTAAGTGCCACTTGAGGTGCCGCGTTCATGTCAAGCCCGTTTGAGCAACGTTGCGACGCCACCAGGATAAAGGATGAGCACGCCGATTAGCAGTACATACGGCAGCAACGCGCCGTACGAACCCGGGAGATAAAGCAATCCTACCGATTGCGCGATACCGACCAGGATCCCCGCCCAGATCGTTCCGACCAGCGAGCCCATGCCGCCGACAATCATGATGACGAGCGCGAGCACGGTGTAGTGCAATCCCATGTCCGGCGTTAGCGTCGTGATGCTGCCCATCGCAGGTGCGATAAGGCCGAGAATCGCCGCACCCGCCCCCCACACCAGCGCTTCGCAGCGTTCGACGGAAACGCCGGCGAGGCGTGCCGCGAGTTCGTCGCTCGCGACGGCGCGCAGTTTGCGTCCCCATCCGGTGCGCTGCACCGCGAGGGCCAGCGCCACCAATCCGGCCGCGGCGA
>JBDTJK010000222.1:0-6908 GCA_039935875.1 Casimicrobiaceae bacterium | reverse complement strand
TTGAAGTCGCATTCCACTCCGGTACACAATTGCCCCTGCCTCGGGAAAGTCGTATCTTTCGATGAGACCATCCGCGCGGCGTAGCGGCTTGCATGAGGCGTTTCCTTCCGATAATTGCGATCGCATGTGCCCTACTTGTGGCAGGGCAGCGTTCGTATGGTCAACCACTGCCGCCTTTCGTGCCTGATGCGCTTGCCACCGCGTTGCGAGCTGACGGAATCGATCCAGCCATAGGGTTCCGAATGAGTCGGCCAGGTCCCGCCCGGCCAGGCGAGCACCGACCGAATTACGACAAATAAAAGCGGCGGCTCCGAGTCCTTCGACGACATGTCACGTGCCGGGAGTCTGGCGTCCTTGGGGCTGGTTGCGGTGGTCAAGGCCCAGAAGGCGCAACTGGAGGGAAGACAGCGCAACTGAACGAGAAAGCACGCGTGGTGCTCGGACAGAAGCACACATCGACATTCTCGTTACGCCGATTTAATGACTGGCGGGCAGCAGGTGAGCGGGCTACTCGCGCCGTCGAATGACCGCTATCCATCATCGGGAGGAATGCAAAGGCAACGGGTAAACTAATACGGCACCGGCGCTATCGACCCATTGCGAACATTTGGACTGGCGAAAAGGAAACGTTGGACGCAAACGCCAACGAGGCACAGGAAAGCGTCCGCGGCGTGACCGCTGGGACTTCTGACAAGCGGAATATCACTCAAGCAGTTCGTCCAACGGAGCCCCATCGAACGCGATGGCCGCTGCCCGCTCGTCGGTGAAACACTCACCCGCGTGTGACCAGGTGTCGACTAAAGCGACAGGATGCGTGGCCGTTGCGCCGTCGTGTATCCGTTGCTGCACGCGCAAAAGGATAGGCAGACACATCCCCTTCGGCCGCGCCACGGCGCTGAAGGCGTAGCCAGCGAGCAGCACGGCACGCCGCAGATCCTCGCGCCGGGCGTGGTACAACGCGGCGGCCAGCATCGGGCCACTCGTTGCGCCGAGCGATCGCAGCTGATTGAACGCTTCGCGCGCGAGTGCAAGAATGTCGACATCGTCGTCACCGCGCAAAGCGAGTGCAATCGACAGCATACTGAGGCGAAAATCGAGTCCGTCACCGCCGTGACGGCGTTGCAGCTTTCCCACGCAACTGGCGTCCGCTATGCTCCCGCACCCGTCCCTGCATTTGGAGGCATGGACCCGTCTTTCAGAGGGGCGTCTTTACCGGCCGGACTCGACACAAAGCGGAATTCGACTACGTCAAAAATCAAACGATCAGCGAACGAACCCAGCTAACCGGCCGCGGGCAGACGACGTGTAAGCGTAGCCGGCGAGCGGGCCGGTGAGTGGTCAGGCCGCACTTGAAGTGCTCGACATGCTACTTCGTTCCGTCCGCTGGCAATGCCTGCTTCAGCTGTGCAATTGTCCGCTCCATTGCGTCTTGTCCAGCAGCCTCGTCCTTGCGCGCAGCCGTGGCCAAGTTGAAGCCGTGGCCCACGCCGTTGTACTCATGCAGCGTCAGCATGGCTGGTGAAGAGGCCTTGGCGGCGTCAGCGAGTTCACGCGCCTTGTCGATTAGGCAGCAGTCCTTGTAGGTGTCCGCGGTACCGGCAAACATCTGCACAGGAACCTTGATCTTGGCGACGAAGTCGGATGGATCCTTGATGAAAGCGGTGAGCGGATAGGCTACGACAACCGTGGCGACGAGCTGTGGCATCCGCGCTGCATAGCTCAGCGCGGTCGCACCACCGAGTGAGTAGCCGACAACGCCTACCTTGCCCGGAAGAGCATGCGAGCCCGCCTGCGCATGCGTAATCACATCCTTCAGCATGTTCCAGGCGCGGCGAGTGTCCTTGATCCAGAAGTCGTTGCCGTCGACCAACACTACATCGAAACCGGCGTCGGCGACCTGCTGCGCCGTCGTCGTATAGTTGGCACTTCCACTTTGCCCGGATATGAGGACGACGACGCGTCCATTACCTGACTTCGGCGTGAACTCCTGCCGCGCTGGACCAGAGTCCTGGGCACTCGCACACAATGAAACAGCCGCGATTGCAGTTACGAGCAAGCGACACACATTCAGCATGGATCATTCCTCCAAAGTTGGCACCACAGGACGGCTTTTGACGGCAGATTCAACCGGTCAATGCAACAGCTTGATGAAATCGCTCCGCTGGAGTTTCGTATTGCAGGTTCTTACCTGGTTGATCCGCGTGCCAACGGCTCCTGGGATCACAGAAGTAGACCTTGATATCCGTGGCGAGCGTAAAGCGTCGATGATCCTCCATCGCTTTGCCGCGGTCCCGGGTCAGCGATTGGTACTGCTCGTGGGGCAGTTTGCATGCGTGCTTGACGAGCGTCCTTGGTCGTCTCCGGTTACTTGGATACGGGCACTATTTGCTGTATTGATTCGACAGCGTCGCATCAAATTTTACGTTGACCTTGGGGCCGCCGGACGCGCTATCGTCGATGTTCAGCGTTCCTGCCAGACGTTGCGCGGTGTCCGCGGTCAGTTTGAGTGTCTCCTCGGGTTTCGCACCCCCGGAAGCCTGAATCTTCTGGTGATTGCCAACAACCCAGTAGTCAAGCCGCGGCCCCCCTCCGTCGAAATCAATGGTCATGCCTTCCTGTACGTTGCCCGTGGCGCACATCATCGACGCGCAAGCCTTTAGCTTTGCCCCGAGGTCGGCGGAGGTGAAGATCAGGCGACGAATCGTCTTGTCTCCAAAAGCGTTCGGACCTTTGATCAGGTACACGTTGCCGACGTTGACGACGACGGCGCCGGCTTTGCTCTGATAGTTGATCGTACCGCTCGCCGTATCCGCAGCGGCGGTCGCCGGGAACAGCGGAAACAGGGCCACGGCAGCGGCCAGCGCGAGTACCGGAGTTGCTGTCGCCGGGTGTGAGTTACGTGCATTGCGCATGTGGGGCTCCTCGTTCCTGGGTATGATTCGACGCGATCGATGACCACAGTCCAAAGTATTGCCGGGCGGTGCAGCTAAGCAGATGCGTGCACACGATTTGCATGCGCCGCCTCGTCATCGATTGATATTCAAGTTTAATTGTTGGGATCCATCATCCGGGCTCAGCACGTGCTGCGACGCTTATCAACTACCATGGGGCTTTCGAAACAGCAGCGAAGCAGCGTTTGAAAATCCGCCGGATCCAGCTTCAGGCCTCCGCGATTGCCGCAATGGAAACCTTGAGACCGGGTAGGCGCACAGGCAACTTCGCCCCCTGTCGAGCAGGCGGATTCGATGGAAACCATCTGAGCCATTCCTCGTTCATCCCTGCAAAATCGGCCTCCTCGGCGAGTACCACGGTGGCGCTGACTATCTTGTCCAAGGAGCTTCCTGCTTCCTCGAGTATGGCCTTGATGTTCGACAGGCACCGTCCCGTTTGCTCCTGGATTGTCGACCCTCCAATGGCTCCGGTGACAGGATCGGTCGGCGCAGTGCCCGAGACGAAAACCAGTCCGGCGGCCTTGACTGCCTGGCTATATACCGGCGGCGGTTTACCTGCCTTGGGCGTAAAGACGATCTGACGGGTCACGCTTGCTCCTTCCATGGATAGGCCAGGCCGCTCATCATCCCACGCCATGGTGCTCATCTTCCAGCCTCGTGGCGTGTTGACGAATTGCGTGGTGATCATGCCTCGCACCTCGAACGCGATACCGCTGGACCTACCGGGCTTCGTGTACGCACTGGACCGGTGGGCGACGTTGCCGAAGATTGCGGTCGATTCCGAAATCTCGGCTTGCTGGAATCGCGACAGCGTGCCCGAGCGTACGCGGGCACTGCGCCGGTCTCGAAAGAGACGGCTCGAAAGAACACCGATAGCAGGCCATCCAACCCTGCCTTGACGACGCTGCGGTCCGACGAATTCATGGGCTCTGCGCCAATCGACGAGGGAGCTAGCAGGGCTCTGCTTGACGCGCAGGACGATGTGTATTTTCGCGCGCTACAGTTTAGAGTATTGGCAACGCTGCCTATTCAGGAACGGCGTTGCGCCGCCCAAGAAAGGTAAATCATGGCCAGAATCCTCGTTGCAGTAGATGGCTCCGAACATTCATCTCGCGCGACTCGCAAGCTTGTTGACATGCTCGTCCTTTACAAGGAAGCGCCGCAAATCGACGTGGTGACCGTCCATGCTTCGCTGCCGTACCTGGGTTCGGCGTCCAAGCTGGTCGTCAGCCACGACGCGGTTAACAGTTATTACGCGGAAGAAGGAGAACGCGCGCTGGTGCCCAGCACGCAGATATTGCGTGCCGCCGGCGTCGCGTTTTCCGCGCAGACACTGATTGGTGACGCCGCCCATACGATTGCGCAACTTGCGCGTGATTCCGCCTGCGACATGATCTGGATGGGAACGCGTGGAATGTCCGCTTTGCCCAGTCTCGTGCTGGGGTCAGTCGCCACCAAGGTGCTGCACCTCGCCGACGTTCCAGTCGTACTCGTCCCTTGACGATCAGAACCACATCGTAGCGCCGACTGTCGATGGGTCGGATCGACTCGATAGCGTTGCTCGCGTAGTCGGCGCATCGAAATTTCATCAGTGGTGAACGACGACGACATCCGGATCGTCGGCGCGCTCGATGAGCAGTGTCCTGACCCGGCCCTGCCACAGTGATTGAAACAGCGCGACCTCATTGGCAGTCGCCGTGCCGGCGAGGCATTTCGGTACGAGCAAGGCCATACGAGGATCCGCCGGAACGCGGTCGAGTCGGGCGGACACCGTGGCGGTGGCACTGGTATCGACACGCGTGAATCGAAGTTGCCCCACGATGTCGGCGCCGAAGAACAACAGGTTGCGCCGATCGAAGCGCCCGCCGATGCCCTTGAAGCCGGTGTCATGCGTTGCGCCTGTGAGGAAGCTCGCGACATTGGCGACCACGCCCGTCGCACCCTCAAGGCGATCGGCACGCAAGTCGACGCGAATGCCCCCGCGCTCGGGAAGTCCGTTCGGATAGAGCGAACCCAACGCTGCACGGGTCATCAGGTAGGTCGACGCGACCGTCGGACACGAGTGCCCGGCGGCCTTCACCACGTCAGCGTAGCTGTACTCGATGACACCGTCCTCGGGCGCGCCAAGGAACCCGGCCAGCGGGTCGCGAACGGCGAGCCGCGGTGCGGCGTCGAAAAACGCCGGGAAATGCATAGTCATCGTGCTCTCCTTTTGGATTGGCAGGTTTGCCAAACGGCTGCCGTGTCCGTAAGATAGTATCTGCTTACCTACTTACAGGCAACTACTTCGACCCCATGCCCACTCCCGTCCTTGCTCCCAGCGCGCCGCGCCACCGCTTGACCACCGACCAGCGCCAGCGGGAGATTGTTGCCACCGTCCTTGTGCTTGCCCGCGAGCGCGGCCCGGACACGATCACGACCCAGGCCATCGCCGACCGTATGGGCCTCACGCAGGGTGCGGTCTTCCGGCATTTCCCCGATAAGCAGGCGATCTGGCTCGCCGTCTTTGCCTGGGTGCGCGAATCCCTCGGTGCGGCGATCACGGCGGCGATGACGAAGGTAGACTCGCCGCTGGCCAAGATCGAGCGGGCATTTCTCGCGCATGTAGCCTTCATTGCGGCGCACCCAGGGGTACCGCGCGTCATGTTCCACGAGATGCAATACCCGGGAGACTCGCCGGTGCGCGCCGAAGTGCGCGCGATGATTACTTCGTATCACCAACGGCTCTCGCTGCTCTTCACTCAAGCAAAGGCTGCCGGTGAGCTGCCACGCGACCTCGATGCGACGCTGGCGCCGGTGTCGTTCATCGGTGCGGTACAGGGCCTCGTCATCGAGGCATCGCTCGCCGGCGACGAGGCGGGGATGGCAAGGCGCGCGCGCAAGCTCTTGCCGCTCCTCCTCGATGGTTATCGAGGGCGGAGGAAACCGTGAACCTGAAGCTCGGCCGCAAGACGACGCTGATTGCTGCCGGTATCGGGAATCGCGCTGCAGTTCAACTGGCGGGTGACAAGCCGGCGTTCAGGGTTCCACGCAACCGCGCTTTGTCGGGGCGAAATCCTGGCCGCACGAGCGCCCGTGCATTCCCGGGCTTTTCTCTGCAATCCTCCGCCCGGATGGTACGACCGACGCAGACGCTTGGCGTTCAGCCCTTGCACAGCGGCAAGGGCAACGGCTGCTTCGGCAACGCCTGCTTCATCAACAGTACCAATGTGCCGGTCGTCGACACCCAAGCCGAAGGCGGCATAGAAGTACCGAGACCGTGGTTGGCGCCGATCCAGAATGCATTGGCGTCAAATCAAGCTGCCCTCATAGAACGTTCAGTTCCGAGACTACGCTGACGTGATCAGCAATGCCGTCTGGCGCAGGTGAAGCGTCGGCCCGCAAAATCCGATCAGGGAAGCGGAGTCACCGGCGCGGACGCCGGGCTGTCCTCGAATATGTGTGCCTCTCCATCGACGACAATCCGCACGCGCGTGCCCGTTGCGGGCGTCCGGTTGCTTGGATAGCGCACGTTCAGCGACGTGTGCGCGCCATCACCTGGCGCGGACGCTTCCATCACGATCGTGACGTCGCAGGTCGGACCCTCGAAATCGATTTCGCGCACCACTCCAACCGCCCCGGCAGGACGGGCGTCGCCTGCATCGACACTGGCCAGGCGAAGCTGCTCGGGGCGAAGCATGATGCTGGCCGAATCGTTTCGCCTCGTGCCCGCGACAACGATGCGTCCGAGTTCGCACTCGGCCCAGCCATTGGCGACACGTGCGCGCAGGATGATCGCGTCGCCGAGAAAGGTTGCGGTCATCGGGTCGCGCGGGTGCCGGTACACCTGCGCCGGGCTGCCGACCTGGACGAGCTCGCCATCCCGCATCACCGCGAGCTGGTCGGCGAAGGACAACGCCTCCGCCTGGTCGTGCGTCACCAGAATCGTCGTGATGCCCGCAGCGGACAGCAGTTGCG
>JBDTJK010000221.1:0-8155 GCA_039935875.1 Casimicrobiaceae bacterium | reverse complement strand
GCAAACGAGGCCCACGCGAATGCTCGAAGTCAAAGTTCCCGATATCGGCGATTTCAAGGACGTGCCGATCATCGAAGTGCTGGTCAAAGTGGGCGACACCGTCGCCGCCGAAGACTCGCTGGTGTCCATCGAATCCGACAAGGCGACGCTGGAAGTGCCGTCGCCGGCGGCCGGTATCGTGCGCAGCATCGCCGTGAAAGTCGGCGACAAGGTATCCGAAGGTTCGCTGATACTCGGACTCGAACCGGCGAACGGCAGCACGGCGGCAACACCCGCAACTGCCGCCAAGCCCTCTGCGGAAAAACCGGCGCCGCCCCCCGCCGTGACGGGGAAGTCCGGCGCTGCGTCGACGGCGGAAGCAGCGCCGCAGCCGACGCCACCGGCACCCGTCGCAGAAGGCAAGGACGGGCGCGGGCGCGGCGACCTGCCGGGTGAAGGACCTTCGGCGAATCCGCCGATCGAGACGACGGTGGAAGTGCGCGTTCCGGACATCGGCGGATCCACCGACGTGCCGGTGATCGAGGTGTTCATCAAGCCGGGTGACATCCTTGCGATCGACGATCCGATCGCCACGCTCGAATCCGAGAAGGCGACGATGGAGGTACCGAGCCCGATCGCCGGTGTCGTCCAGGGTGTGCGCATCGCCGTCGGTGACAAGGTGGCCGAGGGCACGGTGCTATGCACGCTGTCGGCGGTCAACGAGTCGCCGGCAGCACCTGCCGCGGCCCAGGCGAAACCTGCCTCCGCCACTGCCGCACCGGGCGCCACCGCCGCAGCCGATGGCACGCGCGCCGCCGCGGCACCGTCACCCACGCAGCAGTCCGCCGCGCCGCAATCGTCGGTCGCGCCGGCATCCGCACCACCCGTCGACGAAGCCGGATTCAAGCGCGCGCACGCATCGCCATCGGTGCGGTTGTTCGCACGCGAGTTGGGTGTCGACCTTGCGCGGGTGCAGGGCACGGGTCCCAAGAGCCGGATTTTGCACGAGGACGTGCAGGCCTACGTCAAAACGACGCTCGCGGCGCCGATACCCGCTGCCGCCACCGGCGGTGGCACGCTCAACCTGTTGCCTTGGCCGGCGGTCGATTTCGCCAAATACGGCGCAACCGAGTCGAAGCCGCTGTCGCGGATCCAGAAGATTTCCGGCGCCAACCTCGCGCGCAACTGGGTGATGATCCCGCATGTCACGCAATTCGACGAGGCGGACATCACCGACCTTGAAGCATTGCGCGCAACACTCAACAAGGAGCACGAGAAAACCGCTCCCAAGATCACCATGCTCGCGTTCCTGATCAAGGCTTCGGTCGCGGCGCTTGTGCGCTTTCCCGATTTCAACGCGTCGCTGGTGTCGAAGCCCGGTGGCGACGAACTGGTGCTGAAGAAATACTTCAACATCGGTTTCGCCGCCGACACGCCCAACGGGCTCGTCGTGCCGGTGATCCGCAACGCCGACCAGAAAGGCGTGCTGCAGATCGCGAAGGAAATGGGCGAACTGTCGGCGAAGGCGCGCGACGGCAAGCTCGGCCCCGCGGACATGCAGGGCGGCTGTTTTTCGATTTCGTCGCTGGGCGGTATCGGCGGCACGCTGTTCACCCCGATCATCAACGCACCTGAAGTGGCGATCCTCGGCGTGTCGAAAAGCGCGCACAAGCCGGTGTGGAACGGCGATGCGTTCGTGCCGCGGCTGATGCTGCCGCTGTCGCTGTCGTACGACCACCGCGTGATCGACGGCGCGTCCGCGGCGCGTTTCACGACGTACCTGTCGGGCCTGCTCGGGGACCTGCGGCGCTCGCTGCTGTGACGCAGCGACTACCCCAATGCCGCACGCTGCAATGACGCTACTCGCACCACTATGCCGCACGCTGCCATGACGCCACTCGCACCACTATGCCGTCATTCCCGCGAACGCGAGAACCCAGTGGCGTTCGTCGAACGTCGCTCGGTCCTACCGTTCGCGAGGATGATTGCGCCGCACGGCTACTTCGGCGCCGGCGTGCCCGTCACCGCAGCCATTTCGCATTGCATGCTCGGCCAACCCTACCCGCGCGATATCCCGTGACCCTACGCACCGTCAACGTCCCCGACATCGGCGACTTCAAGGACGTACCCGTCATCGACATCCCGGTGAAGGTTGGCGATCGCGTCGCCGCCGAAGATCCGCTCGTCACGCTCGAATCGGAAAAGGCGACCGTCGACGTGCCGGCGCCGTTTGCCGGCGTCGTCGGCTCGATCCTCGTCAAGGTCGGCGACAAGCTGAGCGAAGGCGCGCCGATCGCGACCATCGACGTCGCTGAGGAGGCTGCCGCTGCCACGACCGTGAGCGCGGCGCCGTCCACCGCCGCGGGTGCCGGCAACGCGGCGACCCCCACCCGAGCCGCCACGCCTGCGGCACAACCATCGGCGCCACCGCGAGCGTCCGCAAACACCGGGCCTTCGGCCGCAGGCCCTCCCGCGACAGGCGCTGCATCGACGTTCACTGGCAAGGCCGACGTCGAATGCGCGATGCTGGTGCTGGGCTCCGGGCCCGGCGGCTACAGCGCTGCCTTTCGCGCCGCCGACCTCGGCATGGACACGCTGCTGGTCGAGCGCTATGCGGCGCTCGGCGGCGTATGCCTCAACGTCGGTTGCATCCCGTCGAAGGCGCTGCTGCACATCGCGGCGGTGACCGACGAGGCGCGCGCGCTCGCCGCGCACGGCGTCGAGTTCGGCGAACCGACATTCGACCTTGCAAAACTCGCCGCATGGAAGGACAAGGTCGTCGGCAAGTTGTCCAGCGGCGTCGCCGGCATGGCGAAGGCGCGCAAGGTCCGCGTAGTGCGCGGCGTCGGCCGTTTCCTCGACGCGCACCATCTCGAGGTCGACGCGACGACCGGCAACGGCCGCGGTGCCAGCGGCAGCAAGACCATCGTGCGCTTCGAGCAGGCGATAATCGCCGCCGGATCACAGTCGATCAGGCTGCCCTTCGCGCCGCAGGACCCGCGCATCGTCGATTCCACCGGTGCGCTTCTGTTGAAATCGATCCCAAAGCGGATGCTGATCGTCGGTGGCGGCATCATCGGCCTCGAAATGGGGACCGTGTACTCGACGCTCGGCGCCAGGCTCGACGTCGTCGAAATGCTCGACGGGCTGATGCCCGGCGCCGACCGTGACCTGGTTCGCGTGTGGGAAAAGTTCAACAAGCCGCGCTTCGACCGCGTGATGCTGAAGACAAAAACGACGGCGATCGACGCGCGCAAGGACGCGGTCTACGTGACCTTCGAAGGTGCGTCCGCGCCTGCCGAGCCGCAAGCGTACGACCTCGTGCTGCTGGCTGTCGGACGCGCGCCCAACGGGCGCAACATCGGCGCCGAGAATGCAGGCATCGTGGCGAATGCGCGTGGCTTCATCGACGTCGACAGCCAGATGCGCACCGGCGTGCCAAACATCTTCGCAATCGGCGACATCGTCGGCCAGCCAATGCTGGCGCACAAGGCGACACACGAGGGCCATGTCGCTGCCGAGGCCGCGGCGGGACAGAAATCGCATTTCGACGCACGCGTGATCCCATCGGTCGCCTATACCGATCCGGAAATCGCGTGGGCAGGCGAGACCGAGGACGGCGCGAACGCCAAGGGCCTCGCCATCGACAAGGCGCTGTTCCCGTGGGCAGCATCGGGCCGTGCAATCGCCAACGGTCGCGACGAGGGTTTCACCAAGCTGCTGTTCGACCGGGAAAGGCACCAGATCATCGGTGGCGGCATCGTCGGCACGCACGCCGGCGAGCTGATCGCCGAAATCGCGCTGGCGATCGAGATGGGTGCCGACGCGGTCGACGTCGGCCACACGATCCACCCACATCCGACGTTGTCCGAGTCGGTCGGCCTAGCAGCCGAAGTGTTCGAAGGCACTTGCACCGACCTTCCGCCACCGCGCAGCAAGGGCTGACATGACGCAGGACGAGCAAAAACGCGCGGTCGCGCGCAAAGCGCTGAAGTACGTCGTCGAGGACGCGTGGATCGGCGTCGGCTCCGGCACCACCGCCAACTATTTCATCGACGAGCTGGCAACGATCAAGTCGCGCATCAAGGGCGGCGTCGCAAGTTCGGTCAAGTCCGGCGAGCGCCTCAAAGCGCACGGCATCAATGTCGAGGAACTCAACAACACGGGCGAGCTCGCCGTCTACATCGACGGTGCCGACGAAGTGACCGCGCACGGTGCGATGATCAAGGGCGGCGGCGGCGCGCTGACGCGCGAGAAGATCGTTGCCGCCGCGGCGCAGAAGTTCGTCTGCATCGTCGACGCCAGCAAGCGCGTCGACGTGCTCGGCGCATTCGCGCTGCCAGTCGAGGTGATTCCGATGGCGCGCAGCTACGTCGCGCGCGAGCTCGTCAAGCTGGGTGGACGCCCGGCCCTGCGCCAGGGGTTCACTACCGACAACGGCAACGTCGTGCTCGACGTCGCGGGACTGGTGATCGTCGATCCGCCTGCGCTGGAAACCGCGATCAACCAGATCGTCGGTGTCGTCACCGTGGGCCTGTTCGCGCGCCGCGGCGCCGACGTGATCCTGATGGGCACCGATGGCGGCGTCGAGACGCTCGTCCCCCCTCGCTGACGCGATCTTCTCCGCCGCAGGGCGACGGTACAATGAGCCGATGAACGACCTTGCGTCACCGCCTACCGCCATCGCCGACATCGCGCGATACGCGCGAGCGCTGGGCGTTGCCGCGCGAGCGGCGGCGCGGGACGTTGCGCGCGTGCCGACCGGCGTGCGCAACGCCGCGCTGCATGCGATCGCGCGCGCTTGCGTCGCGCGCGGCGACGCGATCGTCGATGCCAACCGCGGTGACGTCGAGCGCGCGCGCGACGCCGGGCTGGATGCGGCGTTCGTCGATCGGCTGACGCTGACGCCGGCCAGCATCGATGCGATGGCAGAAGGCCTCGTGGCGATCGCGGCGCTGGCCGACCCGATCGGCGCGATCAGCGAGCTGCGCGCAATGCGAAGCGGCATCGAAGTCGGCCACATGCGCGTTCCACTCGGCGTCATCGGCATCATCTACGACTCGCGGCCGAACGTTACCGCCGACGCGGCCGGGCTATGCATCAAGTCGGGCAATGCATGCATCCTGCGTGGCGGCTCGGAATCGCTGGCCAGCAACCGCGCCATCGCCGAGTGCATCCGCATCGGCCTCGATGAAGCCGGGCTGCCCGCGAGCGCAGTGCAGGTCGTCGCCACCACCGACCGCGCAGTGGTCGGGCACCTGATCACCGATGTCGAGCACATCGACGTGATCGTGCCGCGCGGTGGCAAGGGACTGATCGAGCGCATCGCGCGCGATGCGCGCGTGCCGGTCATCAAGCACCTCGATGGTGTCTGTCACGTGTTCGTCGACGCAAGCGCGGACATCGACATGGCGGTGCGCATCGCCGACAACGCTAAGACGCAACGCTATTCGCCCTGCAACGCAATGGAAACGCTGCTGGTGCACGTCGCGATCGCCGCGCGCGTGCTGCCGCCGCTCGCCGCGATCTACGCGGCGAAAGGCGTCGAGCTGCGTGGGTGCGAACGTTCGCGTGCGCTGGTGCCGGCGATGCTCGCCGCCAGCGAGGATGACTGGCACGCCGAATACCTGGCGCCGATACTCGCGGTGCGGATCGTCGATTCGCTGGATGCTGCGATGGAGCATATCGCCACCTACGGCTCACAGCATACCGACGCCATCGTGACCGACAGCCACAGCGCAGCGATGCGTTTCCTGCGCGAAGTCGACTCGTCGTCGGTGCTGGTGAACGCCAGTACACGGCTGGCGGACGGCTTCGAATACGGGCTGGGGGCGGAAATTGGCATTTCAACCAACAAGCTGCATGCGCGCGGGCCGGTCGGCCTCGAGGGCCTGACGAGCCGCAAATGGGTCGTACTCGGCAGTGGGCAGCTGCGCGAACGCTGATCCGCAAACGAGTGCGCACTGCAATCCGTCCGCAACGACACCCAGGCGCTCTCCACGACGCGCGAATCGTGCATGGATGACACACTCGCCGGTGAAGTGCTGGCATTCTGGTTCGGTGCACCGCCGCACGCTGCACGCAGCGAATGGTTTCGCAAGGACGCGGCGTTCGACGCCTCGATCCGCGAGCGATTCGGACTGGCGATTGCCAAGGCGCTGGCTGGCGCCTACGGCGACTGGTGCACCAGCGCGCACGGTTCGCTGGCGCGAGTGCTGCTGCTCGACCAGTTCACCCGCAATGCGTTTCGCGATTCGCCGCAGGCATTCGCCGGCGACGCACGTGCGCTGGCAACGGCAGAACAGGCCATCGAGCGCGGGTTCGACGCCACACTCGATGCCTGCGAACGCTGGTTCCTGTACCTCCCGTTCGAGCACAGCGAGGACATGGCCGTGCAGCGGCGTTCGCTCGAGCTGTTCGCGCGTCTCGCGCTCGAGCCGGACATGCAGGGTCCGCTCGACTACGCACGACGCCACGCCGACATCGTCGCGCGCTTCGGCCGCTTTCCGCATCGCAACGCGCTGCTTGGACGCGCATCGAGCGACGAGGAACGGCAGTTCCTGCAGCAGCCGGGCTCGTCGTTTTGACTGCAGCCTCGGCAGAACCCCTGGTGCTGTTCGGCGGGACGTTCGACCCCGTGCATTTCGGCCACCTGCGGGTTGCGGCGGACGTGCGCGCGGCGCTCGCGGTCCCGCGCGTGATGCTGGTGCCCGCGGCCGACCCTGCGCACCGCCCGCCACCCGGCGCTTCTGCCTCCGACCGCGTTGCGATGCTCGAACTCGCGATCGAGGCCGATCCCGGCATCGGCCTCGAACTCGCCGAAATCCGCCGCGGAGGTACCAGTTACACCGTCGACACGTTGCGCTCGCTACGCGCGCGATGGCCCTCGCGCCCGCTGGCATGGGTGGTCGGCGCGGATGCGTTCCTCGGGCTCCTGGCCTGGCATCGTTGGCAGGACCTGCTCGAACTCGCGCACGTGATCGTCGTCGCGCGTCCTGGCGTCGATTTTGGCGCCGGCGTCCACGGCGAACTGGCCAGGCTGTGGAACGCGCGTGCAACAACGGACCTTGGCGCATTGCGGGAACCGGCCGGGGCGATCCTGCGCGTGCAAACCTCTCCCAACGCAATTTCGGCGACGGCGATCCGCGCGGCACTTGCGCAACGGCCGCGCGACGACGCGGCGTTGATTCGATTGCTGCCGCAAGCGGTTTTGACCTATATTGAAAGTCATCAACTCTATGGAGCCGCCGCGGATGCGTGTTGACAACCTGGTGCAAGCGGCGATTGCCGCGCTCGAGGACAAGAAGGCGCACGACATCCGTGCATTCGACGTGCGCAAGCTGACCAGCCTGTGCGACACGCTCGTCATCGCCAGCGGTGATTCCGGGCGCCAGGTGCGTGCGCTCGCCCAGCATGTGCGTGACGAGCTGAAGGCGATCGGCGCCGGGATCATCGGCGTCGAGGGCGAGGAAGGCGGCGACTGGGTGCTGGTGGATGGCGGCGACATCGTCGTGCACGTGATGCAACCGGCGGTGCGCGCCTACTACAACCTCGAGGAGCTGTGGGCTCCCGGGTCCGATCCGCGGTGCGTGCGCAACGCGGCCTGACAGCGATAGCGGTGCCGTACTGAAGCTCGCGATCGTCGCGCTCGGCCAGCGGATGCCTGCCTGGGCAGACACGGCGTGTGCCGACTACGCGAAACGCCTGCCGCGCGATTTCGCGATCGAGATGATTGCGCTCAAGCCCGCGGCGCGCGAAAAGCCCGTTGCGCAGGTCCTCGCGCTGGAGGCGGTGAGGATCCTCGAGGCCTGCGGCCGCGCGACGATCGTTGCGCTCGACGAGCATGGCGCTTGCTGGAGCAGCGCGGAATTTGCGCTGCGACTCGGGCGCTGGCGTGACGACGCGGCGGACATCGCATTCGTCATCGGCAGCGCTGACGGGCTAGACCCTTCCGTCAAGCGCCGCGCCACGGCGACGCTTTGCCTTTCGGCGATGACACTGCCGCACGCGCTTGCACGAGTGCTGTTGCACGAGCAGATCTACCGCGCATGGTCGCTGCTCAATGGGCACCCGTACCACCGGGCATGATCGTACAATCGCAGTGCATGCCAGCAGCGTGCACCTACCAATGAGTCCATCCCGCATCTACCTGGCCTCCCACAGCCCGCGACGGCAG
>JBDTJK010000220.1:0-3231 GCA_039935875.1 Casimicrobiaceae bacterium | reverse complement strand
TCCGTCACAGGACATGCGCCGCCCGCTGGTGGTTCTCGCATGGTTGCAAGGCGGCAGTGCGCCGCCTGTCGCGGCCGCAACAACAACTGATTCCAATGGCCGATCCTGAGTTCGCCGGGGCGAACATATCCTTTGCCGACGTGGCGCGCCGCGTTGGCGTCGCCGGCTTCGGCGCGTGGTGGCTGCACGAGCTCGCGTCGCTGGTCCCGGCACGCATGCGCGGGGCGATCGCGCGCCGCAAGTTGCGCCCGGTGATCGCGCTCGACGCCGAGCGCATCACGTTCTGGCGCCCGTCGCAGCACGGCGAGACGCCCGGCATGCGCGAGGCCGCGAGCATTGCCACCAGTACCGACACGGCGGCAGTAGCGGCCCAGGGGCGCGCCGCGCTGGATGCCATTTTTGCGCTGACTCCGGGCACGCGCGATGTCACGCTGGCGCTCTCCGCACGACAGGTGCTGCGGCGCAGCCTCAAGCTGCCGGCGGCGGTCGAGGAAAACCTGCGTGCGACGATCGGCTACGACATCGACCGCCTGACCCCGTTCAAGCCCGAAGACCTGCACTTCGATGCGGTGGTCGTCGATCGCGATCCCGCGAAGCGCGAGATCACCGTCGACGTGGTGACTGTCCGCCGCCGCCTGGTCGATCAGGCACTTTCACTGGCGCGTTCGTTCGGTGCGAACGTCGTGGCCGTGGTGGCCGATGCGCCGCGCGACGCGGCGGCATCGCGGATCAACCTGCTGACCCCCGAGGATCGCGTTGACGGCAACCGCCTGCTGCGCTGGCGGCTGCTGGTCCCGCTCGCGCTTCTGCTGGCGCTCGGCGTGGCGGTGATCGTCGTGCCGCTGTGGCACAAGCGCGACTACGCGATCGCCATGATGAACACCGCCGACGAGGCGGCCATACGCGCGCAACAGTCCGACCGGCTGCGCGGCGAGCTCGACCGCATGGTCGGGGAATACAACTTCGCGCTCGAGCGCAAATACACGACACCGGGTGTCGCGCAGGTGCTCGACGAGGTCACGCGCCTGTTGCCCGACGACACGTGGCTCACGCAATTCGAGATCAAGTCGTCGATACGCGGCAAGCTCGCACAGCGCGAGCTGTTCATGCGCGGCGAGTCGGCCAACGCCGGCAAGCTCATTTCGCTGCTGGAGAACGCGACGCTGGTCGGGCAGGCTGCCCCGCGGTCGCCGACGACCAAGCTGCAGCCTGGCCCCGGCGAGTCGTTCGACATCGGCGCGCAGCTCAAGACCACGCCTATGCCTCAGAAGATCGCGCTGACCGAGGCGACGCGGCCACCGCCGGCATCGGTCGCGCCACCGCCGCCGCCGGCGGCTGCAACGGCAGCGCCGACGGTGTCGCCTGCCGCTGCGCCGCCCGCGGTGGCGAAAGGCACGGTCGACGGCGCGTCCGCCGACGATGCTGCAGACGCACCCGCTCCGGCGCGGGCTACGGGTCGCAGGGGCGGTCTTGCACGCCCGGTGCGCAATGGCGAAGTTGGCGGTGGCAACAATGGTGGCGGCGCGCGCGCGCGGGCGCGCGCCGAGCAGTCGCAGATGGCGCCCGCGCCTCCCATTGCGTCAGGCACCGCCGGCAATGCGGCGACCGGCGCGCCCGCGGCGGACGACAACGGCGCCGAGGAAGCGCAATGACGCCCACGTTCGCTGCACGCCTGACACCCGTCCAGGCACGCACGCTTGCACTGGTGCTGGCGCTGGTTGCGGTGCTGGCGCTCGTGGGCATCATCGTGGTGCCGACCGTACTTGCCCACCTGCACTACAACCGTGCGATCGCCGACTCGGCCGATCGCCTGCAGCGCTACCGGCGGATCGCCGCGCAGGCACCCGAATACCGCAAGGCGCTGGATGCGATGCGCAGCATGAACGGACACCGCTTCTTCCTGCACAACACGGCGGCCAACCTGGCCGGTGCCGAGCTGCAGGAGCTCGTCAAGGGCGCGATCGAGAGCAACGGCGGGCGCATCACCACCAGCCAGAATCCGCAACCGCGCGACGACGGCGCGATGAAGCAGATCGTCGCCAACGTGCAGTTCTTCGCCACCACGCCGGCGCTGGCCAAGGTCCTTTATGCCGTCGAGACCCAGGAGCCGTATCTCGTCATCGACAACCTGTCGGTGCGGCCGCTGAATGCATTTCGCGCGTTCAAGCCGGGCGCGGGCCAGGAGCCCGAGCTCAACGTGCAGTTCGACGTCGTGGGCTGGGCATTGCCCGATGCGCAAAAGTCGGCGGATCCAGCCACGGCAGGCGGCGCACGCGGCAGGCCGACCGGTCCGGGCAAGGCGGCAAAGGGGGGCGCGACATGAACAAGCTCGAGCCGCCGCTGCGCAACGCGCTGTTGTGGGCCATCCCGATCGTCGTGCTGGCGCTCGTGCTGCTGGCCGAATTCGACTGGGGTCGCGCGGTACGGCGCGATCCGCCCGCCGAGACGCCGCAGCTGCCCGCGCCGGTCAGCGTGGGACTCCTCCCCGATTACGCGATTCCCGGCGGCAGCGACGCATTGGCGGCCACCAGCGAACACACGCTGTTCAACCCGACGCGGCGTCCGGCTCCGCCGGCAGTCGTCGCGGCGACCAATGGCGCCCCGTCGCAGATGCACCGCGGGCAGTTCATCCTGACCGGAACTGCCGTCTACGGTGACAAGGCGGTCGCGTACCTGAAGGAAACAGCGGGCGGCAAGCCGCGCACCGTCACCAAGGGTGAAACGATCAACGGAATGCTGGTGGCGCAAGTCGACAGCAAGGGCGTGCGCTTCACGCTCGGCGATGAATCCGAGGACCTGGCGCTCAAGGTTGTCGCCGGTCCCAAGGTCACCGTACAGCCTCGCACCAGCATTCCCGGGCTGCCCGCCGGCGCGCCGGTGCCAGGGGCGCTGCCACGCGCACCGGGCCTGCAGCCCAACGGCATTCCCGGGCAACCGCAGACGCTCGGCGAACGCCGTCGAGCGGCACGCGAGGCCGAAGCCGCGCGCCAGCGTGGCCAAGGCGGCCAAGGCGGCAATGGCGGCGGTGCCAACCAGGGCGCACAGACACAAGGCGCCGCCGACACCGGCGATCCCACCACGGGCATGCAGCCGGCCACCGCCGCCAGCGCGACGGGCGCCGACCCGCGCTGGCAGCAGATGTACCAGCGCATCCGCAACCGCATTGCGCCACAGCAGTAAACCGACTTCATGACCGAGACTTCCGCCATCGGAACGCTGCGCATGCGCGCA
>JBDTJK010000219.1:0-2922 GCA_039935875.1 Casimicrobiaceae bacterium | reverse complement strand
CCTTTCCCAATCCCGTGATCATGCCACACATTTTTAGCTCTATTCACTTTAAATGATGGATGTTTTTCATCACGAAGTGGAGATATATACCAGTAATCATTTCCATGTATTTTTTGTGGTAGATGTTCGATAGAATTCAGGTAATCTACCATATTCGTTTGATTGGCTTCTGCACAATTCATTACACACTTTTTTAAGGGAAAATAATTTCTGATATCCTTAGCCGTTAGTACCGGTTTGGTTGATTAAATGATCAATATCTGCGCGATTAAAATATCGCCTGGATTTGACCTTAAAACTTTTGAGTTTGTTTTGATTCAGCCATTCATAAAGCGCGGGCTTGGAAACCTGGAAAATTACGCAAACATCGGATGCTTTTAGTAAGACTTTTTCTGGCAGATGAGATTTTGTTGCAGATAGACTTTGTTGGCTTAATTTTTCACTAACTACATCATCGATAACAGTTCTGATTTGTTTCCAAAACTCAGATGGAGTTATTGGAAATAGCATTGGTGTTTCATTCATACTTCTACATTTTCTTGTTCACAATTGAAATTCCAAAATCGAAATTAGTGAACTGGGGTATAAAAAACAATACATGGCTAAATTTTGAACAGATATGTATATAGTTCTATTAATAAATGAAAATGATGCATGCTGGGTTAAAGTATTAAACGAAGGAAAATGAAATTAAAGCACCTAAATTTCACTTAGACCAATTGCCACGTCACTGACACAAATTATTCGCCTTATATTTTTACCACGACAGGAAAATAGCGATCGCGTCATTCAATTGTCGCGATACCAGAATTTGCGACATAAAAATTTTTATAATTGTCGCTAAAAAATGAATCGCGACACAATTGTACATTTAATTGTCGCGAATAGTTTATATTTGTCGCGAAATGAACAACAGCAAAGAAGAGATTGCGCGGGAACTGGAAGCCATTAAAAGGGCTGTCGGCTCACTAGAAGGTGGTGGAAATATTGATGAGATACAGGTTGCATTAAACGCCGCCATTGCACTCAGAACTTTACAACGCAGGTTAAAAGCACTCAACGAAGAGGGTAGTATTGTAACCGCAGGCAAAGGACGGGCAATTAAATACCTTCTGAAGACCGCTGAAACAGTTCCTCAGGGTGAACAGGAAACAGGAGTACTTCCGGAGATACCCTTATCCAAAACAGGTAAGGGAATCCTAAACCTTGTTACCCTACCGATACAGCGTCGCAATCCCATTGGATATAACCGGGATTTTCTGAATTCTTACCAGCCAAATAAAAGCAGCTATCTCACAATAGAAGAAAAACAACGGCTGGCAAAAATCGGTTTTACAGGGCATAATCATGCTGCGGGAGGCACTTATGCAAAGGAGATCTTGCAGAAATTACTAATCGATCTGGCCTGGAATTCCAGCAGGCTCGAAGGAAACACCTATTCATTACTGGATACACAATACTTACTTGACCAGGGTGTTCATGCAGAAAATAAATCTGAACCGGAAGCGCAAATGATACTGAACCATAAAGATGCTATTGAGTTTATTGTGCAAAATACCAATGACATCGGGTTTAACCGTTACACGATATTAAATCTTCACGCTCTTCTCTCCAATAACCTTTTGAATAACCCAGCCGCTTCAGGAAGATTGCGGATCCATGGTGTCGGTATTGGCGGTTCTGTATACACCCCTCTTTATATGCATCAAATGATTGAGGAAATATTTGATGAGATACTAAAAAAAGCAGATGAGATAGAAGATCCTTTTGAACAGGCATTTTTTATAATGGTTCAGTTACCCTACCTGCAGCCATTCGATGACGTTAATAAACGTGTGTCACGCCTTGCCGCCAATATCTCTTTCAGTAAAAAAAACCTGTCACCTTTATCTTTCATCGACGTTCCGCAGAAGTTATACATAGATGGTTTGCTGGGCATTTATGAACTCAATAAAGTTGATCTTCTTAAGGACGTTTTTTTGTGGGCTTATGACCGTTCTGCAAAGCAATACGCGGTGCAACGTCAATTATTGGGCGAGCCGGATCTTTTTCGCATGAAGTATCGTGAAGAAATCCGGCGATTGGTAACAGAAATTGTTGTTGAAGCGGCTCCGAAAGATATTGCGTTGGTTCTTATTAAAGCCAAAGCACTACGTTTGCCGCAAGAAGATCAATCTAAATTTATACAAACTGTCCAAACGGAACTGCACAGCCTTCATGCCGGGAATTTTGCGCGTTATTATTTACGGCCTGCCGAGTTTACGCATTGGCAAGAAGCCTGGAATAAATAATTATTGAATATAATTATTTCGTGTAACCTTAATCGTTATATCTCAGGAATGGCAATTAAACCAGGAAACTTAAACCAGTTATGAGTACAAGGATTTATAATCAATTGCGCCATTCACAAGTAATAGATCAATCCCGTTTTGCGATTCATAATCCCATGCTTTATACGGAGTCAAAAACTTACCATCCGTTTTATAATCAATTTTTTCGTACGAATCCAAATAACCGTCTATATGAAGAAACAAGCTTACCAGGAAAATCAGCAATTAAAGAAATTCTTCGGAGTTAAATGAAGGTCGGAGATAGTTTTTGCAGGAGAATACGAATGACACTTAGAAGTAATAAATCTAAGTTTAATTTGCACATTATAATCAAATTAGTTTTAGAAAAATTCATTTGTCACCACTGTTTAAGCTGCCGAATCATGTATTGGTGAAGCAAATATTTTATAAAGAATCGAATTACAAATAAATGAACATAAATTAATAAACGAACCAACTTTGTAAATAGTGCCTTCAACTTAATTATTCTTTAAAGATAATGGCCAGCAAGTGTAATATATCCGCTAGCGCTGAGAACTGCCACGCCGTCAACAATGTCAATCTGATTTCATCATTACGGCGTAATAAATCA
>JBDTJK010000218.1:0-2799 GCA_039935875.1 Casimicrobiaceae bacterium | reverse complement strand
TCATATAGATGGAAAACTTTTTATTGATTACCTGAAGCCGCTCAGGAAAAACCTCTTGAAACGAAAGCTGGACAACATTTCCAAAGGGAAGGTTGATGTGGACTACCGCATGTCTTTCGTCAAATAGCCAATTCTTTTTGCTTTTCTTTTAAAGATTATAATTTTTCATTTGGAAATGTTTAGAAAGTTTTTTGCTATAATCGTCCTGGCTTTATTATATGTTACTGCATATTCCCAGCAAAAAAATGACAGCACTATAAAAGTTGATGAGAATTATATCACCCTATCTGAAATCGTCGTTAACAATAAATTGGATGTTCCTTCCTTTATTGAAAGGGTTAAGAATGATACTACTTTCTATAAGGCATTCCGCAATCTTCATATCGTAGGCTATACCGCCCTTAACGACATAAGAATGCTGGATAAAAAAGGAAACATCCAGGCCTCTCTAAACAGTAAAATAAAACAAACCCGTACGGGAAACTGCCGCACGATGCAAGTGTTACAACAATCAGTGACTGGCGACATGTACGATGGCAGCAGCGGCAATTTTAATTACTATACTGCAGAAATGTATGCCAGCCTATTCTTTACAAAAGGTTCAGTGTGCGGAGAAAATAATATTGTAAAAGGACAAGAATTTTCGACAGAAGGATTGAGTGGCATGGAAAAACACAAACAACAATTAAAAATGCTTTTTTTCAATCCCGGAAAAAAGATAAGCGGCCTTCCTTTCATCAGTGGTAAAACAGAAATCTTTGATGAGTCGATGGAAGGTAAATATGATATGGCAATTGATGTGAAGGATTACAATAATACCAACTGCTACGTTTTTAAAGTGAAAGTAAAGCCTAATTCAAAAAGCGGTGTCGTGATAGATGAAATGACTACGTGGTTCAATGCAAAAACTTTTGAAATAGTTGGCCGAAATTATACCATTAGCTATGACGCGGGTGTTTATGATTTCAACGTTCACATGGAAGTGCAAATGACAAAAGTTGGCGATTTGCTTGTACCCTCTTTACTGAGATATAATGGTAACTGGAAAGTTATCTTTAAGAAACGAGAGCATGGAATTTTTACCGCTACTCTGTTTGATTTTGTGAGATAACGGTTAATAATATTTACTTTTAGTAATATCTTTTTTATATGGATAGATGCCCAGAAGAATTAAAAAATTTTCATCCAAAGAAAAAAATAACGCATTTTTACGATCTGGCTTTATCATATAAATCAATTCATGGGATGTTGATCTTCCGATAGAAGGCATAGCCACAAGCCTTTCCAATTTTTTATAAGTTTGTAAAATAAATTTTTCTGCAGATTGCAGAGACCAGCTTGTTTTAAGGTATAAAATAATATTTTTAAAATCAGTTTCAGCTTCCGCTGACCAGATTAACTGATAAGCCATTGCCTCACTTTTTTTTGCATTTGATGATGAGTAATGTAACGGCCGTTTTTATAGTCATCGATCGCGCGATTGATTTTATCCTGCAACTCCTCCGGAAGTTTATTTATCTCTATGCCTGTTCCTAAATCATCAAAATTTAATAATTCATAAATGTCTTCAATCAACTGTTCATCATTTGTTAATTGAAGTTTTTGAAGAATGGCTTCTTTTTTATCCTTGATACTCATTACAAATTTTATTAATTAAAGTTAATCAACATTTTTAAAAATATATCAGTCAAAATAACAATTCTTCGTAACGAAATATTCAATTTCTTTTCCCACTATACCTTCTCCACTTTTCAATAACCGCTTTCATATCTTCCGGTAATTCACTTTCAAAATGCATTTCCTTTTTTGTAACGGGATGAATGAATCCCAATTGCTGCGCATGCAGCGCATGACGGGGACACATAATAAAACAATTCTCTATAAACTGCTTATATTTTGTAAATACGGTGCCTTTTACAATCCTGTCGCCTCCATAAAAATCATCGTTGAAAACCGGGTGGCCAATGGATTGCATGTGTACCCGAATCTGGTGCGTACGGCCCGTTTCCAGCCTGCATTCAACCAGGGTTACATAATTAAACTTTTCAAGTACTTTATAGTGCGTAATGGCTTCTTTGCCATGGTCTCCTTCGGGATAAGTTGTAAATAATTTTCTAAATCTCTGGTGCCTTCCTACATGGGCGTTGATAGTTCCTTCATCTTCGTCAAAATCGCCCCAAACCAAGGCTACGTACCTCCTGTATACAGTGTGATCAAAAAATTGTTTCGCGAGATTTGTCATTGCCTTTGGTGTTTTCGCCATTACCAGGAGGCCTGTTGTATTTTTATCAATGCGATGCACGAGGCCAAAACGGGCAAGTTCCGTTTCATCTATATTCGGGTTTTGTTGTTTTAAATAAAATGCAACTGCGTTTACCAGCGTACCTCCGGGATTACCACTACCAGGATGAACGACCATACCTGCTTCCTTATTTACCACCATTACATCGTTGTCTTCATAAACAATATTAAACGGGATATTTTCAGGAACTATCTCTGAACTATCGGGAAGATAAGTCTCATAAATAACAATCTTATCATCGGGCCTTACTTTGTAATTTGATTTTATTGCATGTTCATTTACCAAAACCCTTTCAGCCTCTATTGCCTGCTGCACTTTGTTTCTTGTTGCGCCTTCAATACGATTCATCAGGAATTTATCAATACGCAAAGGTTCCTGGCCACCGGCGCAGACGATGCTTAGCTTTTCAAAGAGTTCTTCTGTGTCTTCGTGAGTTTCCCCGTTTTTCATTTTTTGAAAAATTTATAGTTCGTCATACGTAGCTCAATAAATAAGTA
>JBDTJK010000217.1:0-5702 GCA_039935875.1 Casimicrobiaceae bacterium | reverse complement strand
ACCGGCGGCATGCGCGCATCGATCTACAACGCGATGCCGATCGAAGGCGTGCGTGCGCTATGCGATTACCTGCGCGATTTCGCGCAACGAAACGGCTGAATCATGAGTGGAAACGACGAACTGTCCCACCACCGCCAGGCCATCGATGCGCTGGACGATGAAATCCTCGTGCGCCTGTCGGCGCGTGCCAGCCATGCGCACGCCATCGGCAAGCTGAAAGGCCAGTCCGCGGCGTACCGCCCCGAACGCGAAGCCCAGGTGCTGGCGCGGATGGCGGCGGCCAATCCGGGGCCGTTGCCTGCGACTTCGGTGACCGGCGTGTTCCGCCAGATCATGTCCGCGTGCCTTGCACTGGAGCGCCGGCTCACCGTCGCGTATCTCGGCCCGCCCGGCACGTTCAGCCATGCGGCCGTGCACCAGCACTTTGGCGAATTTGTCGACACGCTTGCGTATGCATCGATCGACGAAGTTTTCAGAGCCGCCGAAAGCGGGCAGGCCGACTACGCGGTGGTACCGGTCGAGAATTCGACCGAAGGCGCGATCGGACGCACGCTGGACCTGATCGCGCAAGCGCCGCTATCGATCTGCGGCGAGGCCAAGTTGCGAGTGCAGCAGCACCTGATGACCAGGGCGACGCATCTCGCCGCCATCGAGCGCGTCTATTCGCATACGCAATCACTGGCGCAGTGCAACCGATGGCTCGCGCGGAACCTGCCGCGCGCGTTGCGCATCCCGGTGGCGAGCAATGCCGAGGCGGCGCGTCTCGCGGCGGCGGAGGCGGGCGCTGCGGCGATTGCCGGCGAGAACGCCGCAACGCTGCATGCCGTGCCGATCCTCGAGTGCAATATCGAGGACGAGCCGAACAACACGACCCGCTTCTGGGTGCTCGGCGAGCACGCCGCAGGGCCGTCAGGACGCGACCAGACGTCGCTGGTCATTGCATGCCCGAATCGCCCCGGCGCGCTGGTGGCCGTCCTCGAGCCCTTCGCGCGCAACGGCGTATCGATGTCGCGCGTCGAATCGCGCCCGTCACGCGTCGAGATGTGGGAATACCTGTTCTTCGTCGATGTCGCGGGCCACGCCGGCGACAAGGCCGTTGCCGCCGCGCTCGCCGACGTTCGCGCGATTGCGCCCTACGTGAAACTGCTGGGATCCTATCCGGCCAACGCCGCCTGACCATGACCCGATCCGCCGTCGACCTCGCTCCGGAATACATTCGCCGCATCGCGCCTTACGTCGCCGGCAAGCCGATCGACGAACTCGCGCGCGAGCTCGGCCTCGATCCGGCGACAATCGTCAAGCTTGCGTCGAACGAGAATCCGCGCGGTCCAGGTCCTGCGGTGGTCGCGGCCATCGCTGCCGCGACCGCCGAACTGGCACGCTATCCGGACAGCAACGGCTTCGCGTTGAAGGATGCAATCGCGAAGCGCTTCGCGATCAGTCCGGACGAGATCGTGCTCGGCAACGGCAGCAACGATATCCTCGAGCTCGTCTCGCTCGCGTTCCTGCGGCCCGGCGACGAGGCGATCTATTCGCAGTACGCGTTCGTCGTGTACCCGCTGGCTACCCAGGCACGCGGCGCGAAAGGCATCGAGGTTCCGGCACGCGACTACGCGCACGACCTGGCCGCGATGCGCGCCGCGATCACGCCACGCACACGGCTCGTGTTCATCGCCAATCCGAACAATCCGACCGGGACCTGGATCGCGCCAGACGCGATCGAGGCGTTCATTGCCAGCGTGCCGAAGGACGTCGTCGTGGTACTTGACGAAGCCTACAATGAGTACCTGGATCCCGCGGATGACGCCAACGCAACGCGCTGGGTTTCGCGATTTGCAAACCTCGTCGTTTCGCGGACCTTTTCCAAGGCATACGGACTGGCGGCGCTGCGAGTCGGTTACGGCGTGATGGATACCAGCCTGGCCGACATCGTCAATCGCGTGCGGCCGCCGTTCAACGTGAATTCGTTTGCACAGGCGGCGGCGATTGCCGCGCTCGCCGACGGCGCCTACGTCGACGCGAGCCGGGCGCTGAATCGAGCCGGCATGCGCACGCTTGCCGCCGGCTTCGACGCGCTGCACCTGCATCACGTGCCGTCGCACGGCAATTTCATCATGCTCGACGTGGGTGACGGGATGGCGGTGTTCGACAAGCTGCTGCGGGCGGGTGTAATCGTGCGGCCGCTGGCCAATTACGGCCTGCCGCAATGGTTACGCATCACCGTCGGGCTCGAACACGAGAATGCGCGCCTTCTCGCCGCGCTGCCGCGCGCGCTCGGCCGCTGACGCTTTCGGCGTGAAGGCAATGCGCAAGCTGGTGATCGTCGGCGTCGGCCTGATCGGAGGCTCGCTCGCGCTGGCGGTGCGTGCGGCGCATGCAGGCGTCGACATCGTCGGCATCGGGCGCTCGCGCACCAATCTCGATGAGGCGCTCGCACGCAACATCGTCGATCGCGCCTATGTGCTCGATGACGCTGCCTGGCATGCAGAGCTTGGCGACGCTGATGTCGTGCTGCTGGCTGCGCCGGTTGCGCAATTCCCCGCACTGTTTGCGGCCGTTGCCCCGCATCTCGGTGCGGACACCGTGGTGAGTGACGCGGGCAGTTCGAAGCAGGACGTGGTTGCCGCGGCGCGCGCCGCGCTGGCCGGACGATTCGCGCAGTTCGTGCCGGCGCACCCGATCGCCGGCAGCGAGCGCTCCGGCGCCGCTGCGGCGGAGGAGACGCTGTATCGCGGCCACAGCGTGATCGTCACGCCAGTGGCCGAGACCTCCCCGCAGGCAGTGGCCCGCATCGAGGCGATGTGGCGCGCGGCAGGCGCGGTCGTCACGCGCCTCGATGCCGGCGCACACGATCGCATCTTCGCCGCCGTGTCGCACCTGCCGCACGTGCTCGCGCATACGCTGGTCGCCGAACTCGCGGCGCGCCACGACAGCGCGACGCTGCTGGCGCACGCCGGTCCGGGCTTCCGCGATTTCACGCGCATCGCGGCGAGCTCGCCGGAGATGTGGCGCGATATCGCGTTGTCGAACCGTGACGCGCTGCTCGCCGAACTGTACGCATACACCGAGGCGCTGGCGCGTGTCGCGCAATCGATCGCCAACGGTGACGGCGCGGCCCTCGAAGCGATGTTCCGCCGCTCGCGCGATGCGCGCACCAGCTGGCAGGCGGCCGTGGCGGCGCATGCGCCGGAGCAGGAATGAACGCCGCGATCTCGCTTGCCCCGGCGCGCGGCGCACGCGGAACGCTGACGCTGCCCGGTTCGAAGAGCATTTCCAATCGTGTATTGCTGCTCGCAGCGCTCGCGCGCGGCACGTCGACGCTGCATGACGTGCTCGATGCCGACGACACGCGCGTGATGCTCGCCGCCTTGCGGGCGCTGGGCGTCGTCATCACCGAGGACGCCGCTGCGCATACGCTGAACGTCGCCGGCGTCGGAGGGCGCTTTGCAGCATCGGCGGCTGACCTGAACCTTGGCAATGCGGGCACGGCGATGCGCCCGTTGACGGCAGCGCTGGCCATGGGCAGTGGCCACTACGGCGTCGACGGCGTCGCGCGAATGCGCGAGCGGCCGATCGGCGACCTGGTCGACGCGTTGCGCGGACTGGGCGCGACGATAGCCTACGGCGGCACGCAGGGCTATCCGCCGCTGGCAATTGGACGGCTGGTGGAACGCGACATCGATGGCGTCGACATTCGCGGCGACGTCTCCAGCCAGTTCCTGTCGGCGCTGCTGATGGCGCTGCCGGTGCATCCGGCACATTCGCGGCGCTCGTTGACGGTGCGCGTGACGACGCCGTTGATCTCGCGCCCGTATGTGGAGATCACGACGCGGCTGATGCAGCGCTTCGGCGTCACGGTCGGCATGCCCGATCCTTCGACATTCGTGGTGCCGGCTGGCGAAGGCTACCTGTCGCCGCAGCGCGTCGACGTCGAGGGCGACGCATCGTCGGCCTCCTACTTCCTCGCAGCGGGGGTCCTCGGCGGCGGACCCGTACGCGTGCAGGGCGTCGGACGCACGTCGATCCAGGGCGATATCGCATTCGCCGACATCCTGGCGCAACTCGGCGCCGACGTCCGCTTCGAAGACCATGCAATCGAGGCACGCCGCGGGCGCCCGATGACCGGCGCTACGATCGATTGCACCGCGATTCCCGACGCAGCCATGACACTTGCGATGATTGGCCTGTTCGCGACGTCGCCGCTGACGCTGACGCAGATCGGCAGCTGGCGCGTAAAGGAGACCGATCGCATTGCTGCGATGGCCACCGAACTCGCCAAGCTCGGCGCGGCGGTGGAGCAGGGTCCCGACTGGCTGCGCGTTTCTCCATTGACCGCATGGCGAGCGGCGGCGATCGATACCTACGACGATCATCGCATGGCCATGTGCTTTTCGCTGGCGGCATTCGGCAATGCCGGGGTTACCATTAACGATCCGGATTGCGTCAACAAGACCTTTCCCGCCTATTTCGGCGAATTTCGCAAGTTGCTGCAATGAGCGGCGTGATCCCGGTCGTCACCGTCGACGGGCCCGCCGCCTCCGGCAAGGGAACCATTGCCGCGGGGGTGGCCGCGGCACTGGGTTTCCACCTGCTGGACAGCGGCGCGCTATACCGGCTGGTCGCCCTGCGCGCGCTGGAAACCGGCACCCCGCTGGACGACGAGGCCACGCTGGCGGCGCTTGCCGTCGACCTCGACATGGCGTTCGATGCCGGCAGCGTGCGCCTTGGTGGGCGCGAAGTCGGCGAAGCGCTGCGAGGCGAGGACGTGTCGGCGGCCGCGTCGCGCGTGGCGATCCATCCGTCGGTGCGTGCGGCGTTGACCGCGCGCCAGCGGGCGTTTCGCAAGCCGCCGGGCCTGGTGGCCGATGGCCGCGACATGGGGACCGTCATGTTCCCCGATGCGAGGGTCAAGGTTTTTGTCACGGCAGGCGCCGGCGAAAGAGCTCAACGACGTCATAAACAGTTGATCGCAAAAGGAATCTCGGTTACACTCGAAAGCCTTTTGCACGAAATCGCGGCGCGTGATTCACGCGATACCGGACGCGCCACAGCGCCGTTGGCGAAAGCCAGCGATGCCGTGCGCATCGACACCACGCGTAGCACGCCGCAAGCGTCGATCGCGCAAGTGCTGGAGCTTTGCCGTGTGCGGGGAATCGCCACGGCTGTGTGAGAACTGAGTGAAAACCGAGTAACAACCGAGTGACGGCTGAACAGCGTTTGCGCGTCGGCTGAGTGACACCTGGCAAGAGCGTCCTGCGCGGCTTCCAAAGCCGGCCGCGCATGACGGAAAACTTCAACCTACCCGCGTCGCGCGAGAAAAAGGGTTCTCGCGCACCCGCGGTCCTGACGAAAGGCACCAACCCGCATGGCTACTGCAACTCAAACCGCATCACCGGCACCGCTCGAGAATTTCGCGGCGCTGTTCGAAGAATCGCTTGCGCGCCAGGAAATGCGCCAGGGCGAGCTGATCACCGCCGAAGTGACACGCGTCGACTACAACGTCGTCGTCGTCAACGCGGGATTGAAGTCGGAATCCTTCATTCCGATCGAGGAATTCAAGAATGACAACGGCGTCGTCGAGGTCAAGCCCGGCGACTTCGTCACCGTCGCGATCGAGTCGATCGAGGACGGCTACGGCACCACGCGGCTGTCGCGCGACAAGGCCAAGCGCCTCAAGGCGTGGACCGACCTCGAGACTGCGA